>JASMFO010000066.1 GCA_030751755.1 Candidatus Woesearchaeota archaeon | reverse complement strand
TGTTTTCAGTGCATTATGCTACTGGGGCTGTGAAAGTCCGGGCAGCCCCATTTGATTTAAAATTAAGATGGAAAAAATAGAAAAATTAGGTTCTGCAAAGCGTTTTGGAGCAAGATATGGAAGCAAGCCTAAACATAAGTTTGCTGAAATAGAGAAAGAGCAGAGAAAAAAGCATAAATGCCCTTATTGCAATGCTCTAAAAGTAAAGAGAGTATCTCCAGGGATATGGCATTGCAAAAAATGCAATTCAAAATTCACAGGAAAAGCATATACTATTGCAAAAGTAGCAGTTGTTGAAGGAAATCCTGTTGAGGATGATAAAAATTCAGAAAGTGCCCAATTAGAAAAAACCGAAGAAGTTAAGGAAGAGGTAGCATAAAATGGTAGAATACAAATGTTTTCAATGCAATAAAAAAGTTAGCCAAGATTATTTAAGAAAAAAAATCAGGTGCCCTTACTGCGGCAGCAAAATGCTTTTTAAGCCAAGAAATATTGCTACAAAAATAAAGGCGAGATAAGATGGCAGAAGTTTCCAAGGACTCAGAAAAGAAATTAGGTCAATTGCAGATGCTTGAACAAAGCATGCAAAACTTTCTCATGCAAAAACAGCAGTTTCAATTGCAGCAGGTAGAAATTGAATCTGCATTAAAGGAACTGGAAAAGGTTAATGAAGCTTATAAAATTGTGGGAAATATAATGGTATTGTCAAAAAAAGACGATCTTATAGAAGATTTAAAGTCCAAAAAGGAAGTTATTGAGCTAAGAATAAAAAACATGGAGAAGCAGGAATCCCAGTTAAGGGAAAAGGCTTCCAAATTACAAAATGAGGTTCTAAAGGAGATGGGTCAAGATTGAACTAAAAATGGAGCACAAAGATATTACAAGTATGGAACCAGTTCTAGCTGAATTAAAAGATGACTCTACTGTTCCGAAAAATGTCAGGCTAAAGATAGAAAAAGTAATTGAAGTTCTTAAGAGCAATATGGAAATGTCAATTAAGGTCAGCAAGGTCCTTAACGAGCTTGAGGAAATCGCTGATGACGTAAATTTACAGTCCTATACAAGAACACAGGTATGGGATATTATTAGTACATTGGAGAAAATAAAATAATAATACAAATTAAATAATGAAAATAGCCCACCAGATTAAGGTAAAAGTTTTTTCTTACGAGAAGAATAATGAAGATGAAAAGCTAGTCCTTGATAAATTTCTGCAATTATTTCCATTTAATCTAAAAGATGAGAAAATAGAGCTTAAAAATACAAATGCTCTTGGACTTAATGAGAATAAAATAACAATTTTTGAGGTTGCATTAACAAAAGAAAAACATACTAATCTATTCCTAAATAATTTAATTAAAAATTTAGATGAAGAGCAGAAAAAACTTATACTTTCACAATTAGAGTCAAGATTAGATGGTAACTTGGATTTTTTCTTGAGGTTTGACAAGAATGAATACCTGAAAAATAAGAAATTAAAGCTTACAGACTCCGGAAATTGCTTTCATATAGAGATAAGCGTAGCAGCTTTTCCTAAGAAGAGGGAAATAGCTTTAGGTATTGTTAAAGAGATTTTTGGGTAATTCTAATTATGTTATTTTAAAGTAAGACCATGTAGTAAAGCATTAGAAGAACATCAGCCACAATAAGATAAAGATTATCTTCCATATTGAAAATAATTATCTCAAATTATAACACTTCTTTTGGCTTTTTGACAATTTATAGCTCTTTAGACAACAATTTAAGCATAATATAGCCCTATAACCTCAAAAAAAGCATAAAAACCCCTTATCTACTAATATCTTAATAATAAATAATTTAAACCAGTATCAATTCATTCCCACAAAACTTGGGGGTAAGTTATCTTGTTAGAGTTAATAAAACAAGCTAAAATCGGCACCATAATTCCTGTATACAAGGAATTGGACAGTGAAATAAATGCTTTAGAGTACTTTGCAAAACTATCAAATTATGGAAATAAAAAGAATTCTGTACTGATGCAGAGTAATGAGAAGAGTTTTGGTTCTGCAAACCCTTGTTTGATGGTTACTGGCAAAGATGATGATTTTGAAATAACTCCCTTAAACAATTTAGGCAAGAAATTCCTAAACCTCATAAAAAAGGACTTTAAGTTCTGCGATAATGCCATGTTCAGCAAAGGAAAAATAGTTGGAAAATTAGCCCCAATAAAAAAATCCGTTTCTGAGCAGGAAAAACTTAAGCTAAAGACGCATTTAGACATAATAAGGGCAATTGCATTTAAGTTCAAGCCAGCAAATAAGCCGCCTTACTGCGGATTGTTCGGCATGATTTCCCATGATTTTGCTAATCATATTGAAGATGTTCCAGGGAATGAAGAGGATTTACTTAAAGATCCTGATTACATATTCTATTTTCTTGATAATATGTTTATGGTCAATCACAAAACAAAGAAAACGTATTTTGTGGCAAATGCTTTAGTGACAGACAACCAGAAAGAAAAACTTTACCAGGAATGTAACAAGACGATAAACAGCTATGAAAAATTAATAGATAAAAAAGTTCCTAAAGGAAAAAAACCAAAGAAGAAAGAATTAAAAATAAGTTATGACACGGGCAAAGAAGAGTTTCTTGGATTGATGAGGAATTTGAGGAAACATATACTTGATAGCAGTATTCTATATGCATCACCATCCAGAACAAC
>JASMFO010000065.1 GCA_030751755.1 Candidatus Woesearchaeota archaeon | reverse complement strand
TTTTGAGAGTGATGATTTGATTTTATCAATGTGTTTATCAATATTTGGTTTTTTGCCTTCCAGCATTATTGCCACATTACTTATTTTATAATTCCTTTCTTTGACTTTGTTAAGAATAAATTCCAAATATTTTTTGCTGTCAGTTATTCCTTTTTTATACATTCTATCTGCATAAAAACCCAAGGATTTACTACCAATAGCTGTGCTTAGTGCATTAAATAAAGCATGCAAAATTACATCTCCATCTGAGTTAGCATCAAAACCAGTTTCATTTCCTATTTTAAATCCTCCCAATATTAATTTTTTATTTTTATTACTGGAAAATTTATGTGAATCCTGCCCAATACCCACTCTTGAGGCATTAGTCAGTTTATTTGCATAAGCCAGATCATAAGGATCAGTAATTTTGATATTTTCCCTGGGGCAATAAACAATCTTTACACTGCCGCCAAGCCTTTCAACTAAGCTTACATCATCAGTCCCATAAAATCTTTCTTTGTAAGCCCTTTCAAAAGCCTTCTTTGCAAGAAAATATTTCATTGCCTGCGGAGTCTGTACCTGCCACAGAAGCTTTCTGTCAATAGTCTGTCTTACAAAACCATCATCAACAACCTTGATTGTATCTTTTGCAGGAAAACCAACTACTGCAGCACCATATTTTTTTGTTGCACTTATGCAGTTATTTATCGTGGCTTCATCAACAAAAGGATTAACAGCATTATGGATTAATATTATATCTTCATTACCCGCTTTATCTATTGCTTTTATTCCATTGTAAACAGAATCCTGCCTCTCAATGCCTCCATCAACAACCTTTTCCACTTTATTGAATTTATTTGATTTTATTATTGATTGGAATTTATTCTTATCTTCAGGCCTGATAACTAAAATTATTTTATCGATATTTTTACAGTTCTGGAATGTATTTAATGTATGGAAAATTATTGGCTCTTTGTTCAATAAAAGAAAGAGTTTGTTAATCCTCTTGTGCATCCTTTTGCCCTTGCCGCCAGCAACAATGATTGCATAGTTCATTTTTAATTTGTAATTTCTATTTTACTTTCAATTATTTTTTGAGTTTCTTCTTTTATTTTTTTATCAATTTCTAAAATTTCATTTAATACTGGATTTTTTATTACATTGTGTTTTTCAATCATTGTTTTAATTAATCTCGGAATATCTAAAAATTTAATTTTATTGTCCAAAAAAGCATAAACTGCTACTTCGTTAACAGCATTAAGAACAGCAGGTATTGTCCCTCCAATATTGCCGGCGTCATAAGCATATTTTAAGCATGGAAACAGCTCAAAATTAGGTTTTTCAAAACTTAGATTTTTTACTTCTGTAAGATTTAATTTTTTAACATTTAATTCAAATCTTTTTGGATAGCTTAATGCATACTGAATTGGCATTTTCATATCCGGCAATGAAAGCTGAGCTACAGTTGAGTTGTCTTTGAACTCCACCAGGGAATGTATAATGCTTTGCGGATGTGTCACAACCTCAATATCCTTATAGCCAATACCATATAACCAGTGCGCTTCAATGACCTCAAAGCCTTTGTTCATCAATGTTGCACTATCTATAGTTATTTTATTGCCCATGTTCCATGTTGGATGATTTAAAGCACCATCAACTGATACATTTTCTAACTGTTGTTTTGTATAGTCTCTGAAAGGTCCTCCAGAAGCAGTAATGATTATTTTATTTATATCGTTAATATTTTCTCCATTGATACATTGAAATATTGCACTGTGCTCAGAATCAATTGGCATCAAATTAACATCATTTTTCTTGACTTCTTCCATGACAATAGAACCGGCGGTAACTAAAGTTTCCTTATTTGCCAAAGCAATATTTTTTTTATTTCTAATTGCTTCAACTGTTGGCTTTACACCAATAGAACCAACAAGGGAATTGACAACGGTATCTGTTTCGTCTAAAGCTGCAATTTTTATTATTCCATCAATTCTTGAATAAACAGTAATATCAACATCCTCTTTTAACAAATCAGCCTTCTCATTATCCATTACCGCAACTGCTTCTGGCTTAAACTCATTAATTTGATTTTTTAATAATTCAATATTTTTATTTGCAGTTAATCCAACTATCTTAAACTCATGAGGATTATTTTTAACAATATCCAATGTTTGAGTTCCAATACTTCCAGTAGAGCCTAAAATAGACAGTTTTTTCATTTCCACCCAAGTAGAAGTTATACTCGTCTATTTATAAGGATTATCATAATTTAATAATAATTAGAATTATTCCTTATTCAGAGCATCTATTTCTTTAAGAACAGTATCCACAATCTTGTCCCTTTCCACTTTTGCAACTATTTTTCCGTCTTTATACAATAAGTTAGTATTTCCTACCCCTCCAACAATCCCTATGTCTGCCTTTTTGCTTTCTCCTGGACCATTGACCGCACATCCCATTATTGCAACATGTATCGGCTTCTTGATTTTCTCTGTTTTTTCCTCAATCTCCTCAACCATCTTTATGACATCCACATGTGTTCTTGCGCATGTGGGACATGAAGTAACCTCAACACCCTCTTTTCTTAATCCTAAAGACCTTAGTATTTGTTTTCCTACCCTAACTTCATCCTTGGGGTCTTCTGAAAGAGAGACTCTTATTGTATCCCCTATGCCTTCTGAAAGCAATATGCCCATCCCGATTGAATTTTTTATTGTTCCTGGAAATTTGCTTCCTGCTTCTGTAACACCTAAATGCAATGGATAATCTGATTTCCTTGCAAATAACCTATATGCTTCCACCATCCTTGGAACATCTGATGCTTTCAAAGAAACAATTGTATCATAAAAATCAAGTTTTTCCAGAATTTTAACATGCCTTAAAGCGCTTTCAACCATTGCCTCAGCACTATAGCCATATTTTTCAAACAAATCTTTTTCCAGTGAGCCTAAATTTACACCAACTCTGATGGGTATATTATTATCTTTTGCAGCATTGACAACCAGCTTTATTTTTTCCTCATTGCCTATATTTCCAGGATTAATCCTTAGCTTGTCAACATATTTTGCTGCTTCTAACGCTATTTTATAATCAAAATGAATATCAGCTACCAAAGGAATATTTATATTTGCTTTTATCTCTTTCAATGCATGAGCATCTTCCATTTTTGGAGCACTCACTCTTATTATCTCGCAGCCAATTTCTTCCAAACCATGAATCTGGTTTATAGTAGCCTTAACATCGGTTGTATCAGTAGTGGTCATTGATTGTATGGAAATCGGAGCATCACCACCTACAAACAACTTTCCAACCTTAACCTTCCTAGATTTCCTTCTCATTCCAAAAAGTTAATTAAAAGGAATTTAAAAATATATTTATTTTGACAAATATTTAAATAAGGCAAAAAAACAAACCAAAAAATGAAACACACATTGAAAATAACCTTGTTGTTGATATCTCTCTTCTTTATAACCCAGGTAGTTGGACTTTCTATAACTAATAATTATATTGACCATCAAATAACTGCAGTTAGCGGGATTACTACCTTTGAAGCCCTGCCTTACAAGCTAGAAAGGCCTCAGATTAAGGAATCAACTTCTTACTTATGGCTGCTATCTGCAATTTTAGTTGGAACCTTATTGCTGCTAGTCCTAATGAAATTCAAAAAAATGAGTTTATGGAAGTTATGGTTTTTCCTTGCAGTTTTCTCAACAATGGCAATTGCCTTTTCAGCATTCATAGACCATACAATTGCAGCAATCCTAGCCTTCATATTGGCATTAATAAAAATATACAAGCCGATAACACTCATACAAAACCTAACAGAAGTCTTTATTTATGGAGGCCTAGCTGCTATTTTTGTACCAATAATTAATATTTTTGCAGCATTCATGCTGCTGATGTTAATCTCAATTTATGACATTATAGCTGTCAGGTACACAAAACACATGGTAAAGCTTGCAAAATTCCAGACAAAAAGCAAGGTCTTTGCAGGGCTTTTAATTCCTTATGGGAAAGGTAAAATAGTAACTAAGGAAAAGGAAATCAGTAAAAAAAGAGGAGGAAGGATTGCTGTTCTTGGTGGCGGAGATATTGGATTTCCTTTAATATTTGCGGGGGTTGTCATGAAAGATTTAATGCTTAACAACCCAGAACTTATAGGATTCCTAAAAACATTAATAATACCCCTATTTGTAAGCCTAGCATTGTTTTATTTGCTGGTCAAAGCAAAGAAAGACAAATTCTACCCAGCAATGCCTTACCTTACAGTGGGTTGTGTTATGGGTTATCTTATTGTCTTATTGTTCTTTTAATTAAGAAGGAATAAGTTTTATTTATTCTTCTTTATTTTCTTTTAGAACATCTCCAGAAGTTTCATTGCCTAATTGAGTCTGCTTATCAATCATTTCATTCAGTTCTTTAACCTTTTCCTCTTCCTTACTCTT
The DNA here is from genome assembly GCA_030751755.1 of Candidatus Woesearchaeota archaeon. Lineage (GTDB taxonomy): Archaea > Nanobdellota > Nanobdellia > Woesearchaeales > GW2011-AR4 > JACPJP01. The sequence goes on along the minus strand of JASMFO010000065.1, from coordinate 1,305 downwards.
AAATTCTTGCAATCTTACACCCTCTTTTTTTGCGTATTTGTACAAGGACTTTTGACCTTCTTCAACAGCATAACTAATTGGATTTATAACCATGCCGTCCTTTGCAGCTACTACCTGACAACTTGTCTCCTTTTGAATTTCCCTCACTTCATATAGAGGATCAGCCTTCAGAAAATTAATCCCGAAATGTGTTATTATAGCTAATCTAGGATTAACTTTTTTTATTATTTTTATTGCATCTTCCTTGCATAAATTGTTTTTATTTTCTTCTTTCTTTAAGCAAGGCACATTTAAAACCAAAACATTGGAATTTTCATACTCGGATATTGTTTCCGCGCTGTAAATAGTGTCCCCAGTATAAGCTAGAGTATAATCTGGAGTAATGAACTTGAAACCAATTGCGCCCAGTTCAGAATGCTTTGCCCTTATCGCTTTTATCTCAACATCATTCACACCAACTTTCCTTCCTTCTTCCAGAACAATAAACTTTTCTAAACAATCACGATAATATTTTTGTAAAAATGGCTGGTGATTTTCGCTTCCGTTAATAACAGCGTTATTTGCCACTAAAACACCTTTCTTGTCAAACCCGCCATAAGTCATAGCATCTATTACAGCGTTAATATCATTGCAATGATTAAGATGATTATGTGTCACAAACAAAGCAGTATTTGCCCTTAAGTTAATGCCTGTCTCTTTGGCCATAACTAAAGCTCCAGGACCAGGGTCAATATGGTACTGATCATCATTTATCTGCAGTATAATTCCACCAGAAGCTCTTAGTTGCTTGCCAACAACATAACTGTCTCCACCAGTTCCTAGAAATATGATGCTAGATGCTATTTTAACCCCCAATTTAAAATAATATTGGGCTACAATATAAATTTTTCTAAATAAATTTGAAAATTTTGTTCCTTATTTGTAGAAATTTTGTTCTCCTATTAAACGAAAAGTATATAAATTTAAACCTTAATAGGACAACTTAATAGTAAAAAGTGGTGCACACATGATTAATATCATAAAGATTTTTATTAACAAAGTTCTAAGGAATTTATTTAAGAAGAAGAAGGATATTAAGATGGGCCTGTATGGCCCTCCTAACGGCGGTAAGACCACATTAGCAAACAGAATCTGCAAGGACTGGCTTGGGGAAGATATGGGTAGTGTTTCTAATGTTGCTCATGAAACCAGGGAAATTCAGATTAAAGAGCAGATAAGCATTAAGTCGAAAGGCAAGGAGCTTAGCTTTAATTTAGTAGATACTCCAGGAATAGCTACAAAAATAGATTATGAGGAGTTTATCAA
>JASMFO010000064.1 GCA_030751755.1 Candidatus Woesearchaeota archaeon | reverse complement strand
CAGCTCGGGATTGATGGGAGGAGGCATCTTAACAATACTTTATGGCACAATGAGGTATTGGTTCGGTTTGCCTGATTTCGCAAGGTTTATACTTCTAGGGATAACATTAGGAATATTGATTTGGGTGGGATATAAGAAATTGAAGAAATAGCTATCTTTTAAGTTTTTTCTCCTCATTTACAATTGCTATTGTTGTTTTCAGAACAGTATCCGGGTTCAAAGAAATGGAGTCTATGCCGCATTTTACAAGGAATTGCGCAAAGTCAGCATGATCTGAAGGGCCTTGGCCGCAGATTCCTATCTTTATCTTATTTTTCCTGGCTTTTTTTATAACATCTGCTATTCTGTCTTTGACAGCTGGGTTTCTTTCATCATAAAGTCTGCTAATAAGCTCCGAGTCGCGGTCTAGACCAAGGATTAATTGGGTTAAATCATTGCTTCCGATGCTAAAGCCATCAAAAATCTTTGCAAAGTCATCAGCCAAAATAACATTTGATGGAATCTCACACATCATATATATTTGCAATTTATTTTTTCCTTGTATCAGCCCATATTTTCTCATCTCTTTAATGACAAGCTTTCCTTCTTCAACAGTTCTGCAGAATGGAATCATAAGCTTTATGTTTGTCAGTCCCATCTCATCCCTAGCCTTTTTCATGGCCATGCATTCTAGGCCAAAGGCTTTCCTATAATTTCCTGTATAATACCTAGAAGCGCCACGCCATCCTAGCATAGGATTGTCTTCTTTGGGCTCAAACTCAGATCCTCCAACTAGATTAGCATACTCATTTGACTTAAAATCTGACATCCTTACAATAACATCCTTTGGATAGAAAGCAGCTCCGATCATTGCAACACCTTCTGCAAGTTTCTCGATAAAGCAATCAACTTTGTTTTCATAAGCTTGAGTTGATTTTTTAATAATATTTTTTGCCTTTTTATCCTTAAGCTCGTCATAATGCAATAACGCCAATGGATGAATCTTAATGTAAGAGCTTATAATGAATTCCTCCCTTGCCAGGCCCACACCATCATTTGGTATAAAAGAGAACTCAAATGCCTGATCTGGATTTCCAACATTCATCATTATCTTTGTTTTTGGCTTTTTTATTTTTTTTAAGTTAATCTTGTTAATATTAAATTTAAGGATGTTCTTGTAAATCTTTCCTACTTCTCCTTCTGCACAGCTTATTGTTATATCCGTTCCTGTCTTTATTAATTCTGTTCCATTAGATGTTCCAACTATTGCCGGGATTCCAAGTTCGCGAGCGACAATTGCTGCATGAGCTGTACGACCTCCCCTGTTTGTAACAATTGCAGAAGCAACCTTCATTATTGGCTCCCAGTCAGGGTCTGTTTTTTCTGTTACCAATATCTGTCCAGGTTTGAAGCTTTTTATGTCACTGACATTTTTTATTACATGGGCTTTGCCAGAGGCTATCTTTGTTCCAACGCTTAGCCCTGTTGCAATAACCTTTCCCTTTTCTTTTAATGTGTAATCTTCAAGAACGTTCATATCCTTTTGGCTCTGCACTGTTTCTGGCCTTGCCTGCACAATAAACAGTTGTTTTGTCCTGCCATCTTTGGCCCATTCCATGTCCATTGGCTTGAACTTTTTGGCTTTCTTTGAATAATGGTCTTCTATGGCAATAGCCCATTTTGCAAGCTTTAAAATTTCGTCATTGTTTAAGCAGAATTTAATTTTGTAATTTTCTTGGACCTTGATATTCTTTGTTGTTGTTTTTCCAGTTTTGTGATAAATCATCTTCATATTCTTTGAGCCTAATTTTTTGCTTATTATGGACTTAAATCCTTTTTTCAAGGTGGGCTTAAAAACATAGAACTGGTCCGGATTTACATTCCCCTGGACAACATTTTCCCCTAGACCATAAGCGCCTTCAATTAGGACAGCGTCTTTAAATCCAGTTTCTGTGTCAATGGAGAACATAACCCCGGAACTTGCAAGGTCGCTTCTAACCATTTTTTGCACGCCAATAGATAAAGAAACTTTAAAATGGTCAAATCCTCTATCTGTCCTGTAGGATATCGCTCTATTGGTGAATAAAGAAGCAAAGCATTTTTTGCATGCCTCTAATAAAGATTTTTCCCCTTTAATGTTAAGGTATGTTTCTTGCTGGCCTGCAAAGCTCGCTCCTGGCAGATCCTCGGCTGTAGCAGAACTTCTGACAGCAACATCTGCGTTTCTTCCATACTTTTTACATAAATTTTTATATGCTCTTGTTATTGCATTTTGCAATTCTTCAGGTAGCTCTGCCTCTAAAATTGTTTTTCTTACATTTCTTCCTTTTTCTGCAAGATTGCGTAGATTATGCGTGTCTAAATCAGAAAAAATTTGCCTTATTTTATTTTGAATTTTGGCTTTTTTGAGAAAATACCTGTAAGCATAAGCAGTAACTGCAAAGCCATTGGGGATGTTAACTCCTTTTTTTGTAAGAGTCCTATACATCTCCCCTAAAGAGGCATTTTTGCCCCCAACAATAGGAACATCATTTATTGTAAGGTCCCTAAACCATAGGATGAATTCTCTTTTTTTACTCATTGCAAACCTCTTCTATTTATAATAAAAAAATGGTTATTTAAATGTTTTTGGTTTGTTTTGCTTACTGGTCTTTATTGCCTTTAGGATAACTCCCCAATACTTTAACAAATATAGATGCAGCTTCCATCTCGCTTAATGTCAGCTTTACATTTTCCTCATCTAAACCAGATTCAAAATCAACAAAAAAAACATAATCCCAGGGGTTTTCTGGTATTGGCCTTGATTCCAGCTTTGTCATATTAATATCATTTTTTGACAATCTTTGCAAGCAACTTACTAATGCTCCAGGATGGTGTTTTACCTTAAATACAATGCTTGTTTTTTCTTTTTTTAGGTCTTTAGGAACATTCTCTTTTTTTACAATAACGAAAAATTTTGTCGTGTTGTGATTATTAGTTCCAATACCTTTTTCTAATATATCTAACCCGTAAATATCTGCGCATAGTTCAGAAGCAATAGCAGCCTCGTCCATTTTACCCATTTTTTTAACAATCTTTACAGCTCCGGCTGTGTCATATTCCGGAACAGATTTTATATTATGCTCTCTTAAAAACCCATGACATTGGTGCAGGGCATGTGAGTGGGAATATGCTTTTTTTATGTTCTCAAGTTTATTTCCTTTATGTGATAAAAGATTGTGGATTATTTTTAAAAAAACCTCTGCAATTACAAAAACATCTTCCTTTAACAGTAAATCATAATTTTCAACTACAGAGCCAGCTATTGTATTCTCGAAAGGAAGAAAACCCTGGTCAATCTTGTTGTTTTTTACAGCTTCAAAAACATCATCAAATGTTTCTAATCCTATAGCTTCAACATTTTTTCCATAATGTTTGTATATAGCAGCTTCGCTGTATGATCCTTTTTCACCCTGATATCCTACTTTCATTTTTCCAACCCCATATTAATTTTATTTAAAGATTTGATAAAATCTTCCCTTACTTTTTTTGAGTATTTGTTATAGCTGTTCATATCCTCAAAGAGTTGTCCTGTATCATTTTTTACAGTGTCCAATATGCTGATTAATCTTCTATGTCCTTCTGTGTCTATATCAAGATCTGTAGCTCCAAAATCTATTAAGCCGCGGCCAATGAAATGTGTTAAAAGCAAAGATTTTGCAATTTCTTTATCATGTTCCTCCGGGGTAACTTCTATCACAATTAGGTTTTTTTTAGCCAGGTATTCTTTTATTTTCTCATATTTGTCATTATCTATCCTGACTTTGCATAAAACTATTTTTCTGTCTTTTAATGAGTCAGCAGCGCTATCTGGGCCAAACATAGGGTGCGTTGCCAGAATTTGAGTTTTTTCCAGCAATATTGTTTTCATCTTCTCAACAGGATATTCTTTTACAGAGCATACATCAATGACTAGTGAATTTTCTTTCAATAAGCCTTTTATTTCTTTCAATACATTTTCAAATTCTGATATTGAAACGCAGGGAATAATCACATCTTTTTTACATACCTCTCCAAGTGATGCAGGAATCCCGTTAATTTTCTTAATATCTTCAGTTTTATCGCTTCTGCTGGATACATAGACTTCAAAGTCCTCTGATAAGTACTTTGTTGCTAATTTTCCAAACCTTCCAAAACCAATTATTCCTATTTCCATTTTTCCTGCTGATTTCTTGAGTTTTCTAAAATTATATTATACAATGATACTACAAAATTTGCATCCAATCCATTTTCTTTAGCTTTAATCTTTAATTTTTCAATGATCTCTCCTTCCCTTTTTTCATCCAATACAGACTTATTCAGTTCTTTTTTTATTTCAGCTATTTTTTTGATTAGGTCTTGTCTTTTGCTTAGCAAGCTAATAATTTCATCATCTATGTTATCAATTTCTTTTCTCGTTTCTTCAAGATTCATTTTGGATTGCTTTTTTGTCTCCAGGGATTGTCTATCCTGCATACATTGTCATAGCCACGGTACATGTATAATGCGTCTAATATTGCACATGCCGCCATGGCTTCTGCAACTGCATATATCCTTCCCAGCAATGTTGGGTCACGCCTTGTTATTGGGCTTAAAATCTCTTCTTTCATCTCTTTCATGTTTATACTTGGTTGCTTAACAGATACTGTAGGTGTTGGCTTTACTGCTAGTTTTATTACAATTTCATCACCATTGCTTATGCCACCTAAAATACCTCCTGCATTATTTGTCTTAAAGCTTACTTTTTTGCCCTCAAGATAAGGATGATCATTGCATTCACTGCCTTTCATGTTAGCAACTTTAAATCCTGCACCAAACTCAATACCTTTGATTGCTCCTATTGACATCAAAGCATGGGATAAGGTTGCCTGCAGCTTGTCAAACACTGGTTCACCCAAACCAGCTGGAACTCCTTTAATTCTTAATTCAATTACCCCTCCAGCAGTATCACCTTCATTTTTTATTTCCATAACCTTTTTAATCATCTCCTCAGATGCCTCCAGGTCAGGACAATTTATCTCATTCTTCATGTAATTTTTCTTGGCCTCGTCAAAACTCATTTCTTTGGCTTTTATGCCCATACACTCTTTAGTAAAAGCCATTAATTCTATTCCCTCTTTGGCTAGTATGAATTTAGCTACTGCTCCTCCTGCAACTCTGCCTACAGTTTCTCTTCCAGAAGCACGGCCAGCACCACACCAGTCAGCATTCTCGCCATATTTTACAAAATAGGTGTACTCTGCATGTCCTGGCCTGATGAGATCTTTATAACTTTTATATTGATTTATATGAACTTCCTGGGTATCAACATTATGGACCATAATCCCTAAAGGTGCACCTGTTGTTACACCATCCTGGCCAATGCCTGCAAATATGTGGCACTGGTCTGGTTCTTTTCTTGGAGAGTTTAATTTACCTTTTCCTGGCCTTCTTTTGTCCATCTCTTTTTGTATGTCTGCGTCTGTTATCTTCAACCCAGGTGGAATGCTATCTAGAATAACTGCTAAGCCAGAACCCTTGCCTATGCCATAGCTCTCCCCACATGCGGTTATACGAAAAAATCTTCCAAATGAATTTCCTATCATTTTATTCTACCTCCAAGTTTGCTCCAAGAGCCTTCATAGATTCAAAATAATCAGGATAAGTTACAGATACTGATTCTGCTGTATCTATGATAGTTTTGCCTTCTGCTATTAAACCAGCTAAAGACAGAGCCATTACCACCCTATGATCCGAGTGGCCGTTAAGCAATGCCCCTTTTAAAGGTTTATGACTTATTATCAGCCCATCTTCTAACTCCCCAATATCAGCCCCTAATTTTTTAAGTTCATCATGCATAACCTTTATCCTGTCAGTTTCCTTTATTCTTGCGTGGGCTACATTAACTAATCTTGTTTCATCTTTAGCAAAACATGCAACAACTGCCATAACTGGCAATAAATCCGGAGTTTCATTTAAATCAATTTCAGCTCCATTTAGTTCTTTTCCAATAATCCTAATTCCATTTTCATTAATTTCAATATCAGCCCCCATTTTTTTCAAATAATCAATTACTTTTTTGTCTCCTTGCGCATCATTAATATCAGGGCCTTTAATTAAAACATCTGAGTTTGTAATTGCAGCTGCACAAATTGGAAATGCAGCTGATGACCAGTCTGCAGGTATTGATTTTTCAAATGAATCATATTTTTGATTTCCCAGTATCTTGAAATATTCTAAGTTCTTGTTCTCATATTCTATTTTAAATTCATCAAGCCATTTTAAAGTCATATTAATATAAGGTATTTCACAAATATTTTTCGCATGGATTCTTGTCTCATTATTAATTAATGGACATGAAATAAGCAAACTAGAAAGATATTGGGAACTTTTACAATGAACATCAGTTTCACCACCTTTAATTGGCCCTTGTATTTCTATTGGAGGACAGCCATTGTTGTCAATTGATTTTGCACTGACGCCAAGATTTTCTAATGCATCAAGCAAAGGCTGCACTGGCCTTTTTCTTAAAGAATCATCGCCATCCAGAATAACTTTGAAATTACCTAATGCTGTTACAGATACAAGCATATTAATTGATGTTCCAGAATTAAGCATATCCAGTTTTTTTAACGGCTCGCGAGGTTTTCCATTAAAGCCTTCAATAATAAGATTATTATTTTCTTCTTTAATTAATGCCCCTAAAGCTCTGCAGCCGTTTATTGCAGCTTTGGTATCATCTGAAAACAATGGATTGATTATTTTTGATTTTCCTTCTGCCAGGGATGCTATGACTACTGCACGTATTGTATGGGATTTTGAGCCAGGTATTTCTATTTCTCCTGTTAATTTTTCTGTTTTATTTACTATCAAATTCATTTTATTATGTTCCTCATAAAATTAATATCAGCTTCTTTTCCTGTCCAGATCTTAAATTGTCCTGCAGCCTGGTTTATGTACATCTCAATCCCGCTTATTATTGTGCAATTATTTTTTTCTGCTTCCTGCAGCAATTTGGTCTTTTCCTGGCTATAGATTGCATCAAGAACAATAATATTTTTTACAAATTTTGTATTTATTGGAGTTCCATTTATTTCTGGATGCATTCCTATAGAAGTTGTGTTAATCAATATATCAGTTTTAATTTTTTCAAAATCCTGCAATGAGCCAAAATTACAGTTAAATTCTTTAGACAGCTTTTCTGCTTTTTCTACTGTCCTGTTTAGTATAGTCAATTTTCCCTGTTTTTCTAATACTCCAACAGCAATAGCTCTTGCAGCACCACCTGCACCAAGAATAGTTACATTTTTGTCTTTAATTTCTGTTTTGACTTCAATTGCTTTTATTGCTCCAATTATGTCTGTATTGTAACCTGTTAATTTTCCATTATTGTTTACAACGGTATTTACTGCTCCAATTTTTTTTGCAACTGGATCAATAACACCAATAAATTTCAATATGTTTTCCTTATGGGGCATTGTTACGCTAAATCCTGCTAATAAAGATGAAAAATTTTTCATAAATTTCTCTAAATCATTTACTTCAAATTTAAGGTAAATATTATTTAATTTTTCTTTTTTGAATAAAGAATTATGTACAATATAGCCTTTGCTTTTGCTTATTGGTTTTCCAATAACACCATAGAGCTTAAATCCCGGTTTTATTTCATCGATTCTATAAATATTCCTTAAAGTTTCTGCAGGAATCTGTCCAGGAGCAGATTCTTTGCCTTTATCAAGGCTTGCAAAAGTCAAAAAAGAGCCGTAAATTGTTGAAAGTATCCTGCTTATCTCCCCTAAAGGTCCCATACATAAGCCAATAATAGGCTTTTCACTTTTTTTAATCAATTCAATTATTTTTAAATTGTCCGCTAGTTTATTTGCTGTTGTTACTATCTTGATTATATCCGCATTAGTCGAATTTAATTTGTCAAATATTTCATTAATGTTTTCTGGTGTTTCATCGAAATTATGGTATGAAATAATTATTTTTGAATTTTTTTTATCATTAATTATTTCATTGTAATTTGAATCAATTTCTATGTCAACATAATCTGCACCCAAATCAATTGCTTTTTTTAATATTGATAATCTTTCTTCCTCAGCACCTTCAAATTTACCATTATCTGCTTTTCTTCTGTTGGTCACAATTACTGGTTTTTCTGCTGCTTCAATTAATTTTTTTATATCTAAACCAAAAATATAATCAACCCTCAACTCTATTATATCTGCAATATTATTTGCTTTTTTTAAATCAGCAATTGCAGCGTCCATATTTGAGAATATAATAGATATACAAATCATTTTGGCGTTTCAATTGCTTTTTTGATTATATCCTCCTTAATTTCAAATGAGAAATCTTTGTTTTTTGTTTTTATCCTGCCTATCTCTTTTAAAATAACAAATCTCGGTTTTTGGTTTCTTGTTTTTTTGTCTACTTTCATTATATCAATTATTTTATTTGGATTAATGTCCTCATTTATTTTGTTTGGAAGGCTAAATTTGTCTAATAAAGAAACAATTCTTTTTTCTTCCTCTCGCTTTAAATTTTCAGTTAGGACAGAGATTTTGCTCTCAACTGCTATGCCGCGGCTTATGCAGAAGCCATGCTTTATTTTGTATTCAGAATAATTTTCAAATGCATGCCCAAAGGTATGCCCAAAATTAAGAGTCTGCCTTAATCCAGACTCTTCCTCATCTCTCTCTATAATCTCTTTTTTTAGCTCTATACTTCTTTTTATTATATACAATAAGGTATTTTCTTCTTTTTCCAATATCTCTTTACTGTTTTTTTCTATAAATTCAAACAGCTCTTTATCTGATGTAATTGCAATCTTAATTATCTCTGACATGCCATTCAGGAACTCTTCTTTTGGTAAACTATTAAGAAAATTTAAATCAATAAAGACAGCATCAGGCTGGTGAATAGTTCCAATTAAATTTTTCCCATATTTTGTATCTACTCCAGTTTTTCCACCTATAGAAGAATCGACCATTGCCAGCAAGGTTGTTGGAACATGGATTATTGAAATCCCCCTGTTGTATGTGGAAGCTACGAATCCAGTTAAATCTCCTATTACACCCCCTCCAAAAGCAATGATTATAGTGTCTCTACTATATTTTTTTTCTAAAAGCATATCCTCAATTCTTTCTTTTGTTTCTCTTGTTTTGTTCTTTTCTCCAGCAGGAATTGAGATTAGATATGGGCTCAGATGATTTAGAGATTTTGAAATAGTATTCTCATATAAACTTTTTATATTATCATCTGTAATAATCCCTACTTTCTTGTTTTTATGATTCTCTTCAATGAATTTTTGAATTAATGCGGATGTAGAGTTACCTATAAAGATGGGATATCCTTTATTTTTACTTTCAATTTCAATCCTTATTTCTTCTCCCATTTTACAGTTTTCTTCCTACAGCAGCACAGACTGGTTTTAATTCCTTCAAGAGGGTTGTTAATTGTTCTGGATATAGTGATTGCGCACCATCGCTTAAAGATTCTTCAGGGTTTGGATGCACTTCTATGAGCAATCCGTCTGCGCCTACAGCTGCAGAAGCCTTGCATAAAAGAATTATTAAATCCCTTCTTCCTGCAGCATGGCTTGGATCAACAATTATTGGCAAGTGTGTTTCTTTCTGCAATACAGCAACAGCTCCCAGATCTAAGGTATTTCTGTATGCTGTTTCAAAAGTTCTTATTCCTCTTTCGCATAGAATTACATTCTTATTCCCATTCATAAGAATGTACTCAGCAGCCATTAAAAATTCTTTAATTGTAGCTGCAATGCCTCTTTTTAAGATAACAGGCTTATCAATTTTCCCTACTTCTTTTAACAGATCAAAATTCTGCATGTTTCTTGCTCCCACCCTTAATACATCAACATGCTCGGCTGTAATACCAACATCCCTGACATCCATTATCTCTGTTTCTACCAAAATACCTGTTTCTTCTCTAACTTTTTTTAAGAGTTTAAGGCCTTCAATACCCAGGCCCTGGAAAGAATATGGAGAGGTTCTTGGCTTAAATGCAGAAGCCCGCATTATTTTTATCCCGTTGGCTTTCATCAACTTGGCAGATTCCATTATCTGTTTCTCGTTTTCTACTGAGCAAGGTCCTGCAATAACTACAAAATCACTGCCGCCTATTGTCACACCCCCCACCCTGATTACAGTTTTATGGGAATGATGCTCTTTGCTTGCAAGCTTGTAGGGCTTTAAAATTCTCATTACTTTTTCTACACATCTTATGGAGCTCCAGCCATTGCCAACTTCTTCTTTTGTATCACCAAGTACATGTATTACTGTTCTTTCTTCCCCTTCAAATGCAACAGGCTTTAGATCTTTAGCTTTTATTTTTTCTATTAAACTGTCTATGTCCTCTTTTTTTGTTTTTGGTTTCAGCACAATTATCATTTTTATCCTCCAGCTTGGTTGTTTAACTAAACCTTTTTAATATTTATCTGGGATTTAGGAAACAAAACATTTGAGTTTTGAGCCATTAGGTTTAGTTATCTCCCATGACTACCTAAAATAAAAAAAGAAATATGCAAATGCGTCTAGCTCGAAATTTATTCTATTTCCACTATTAGCTAGATTTGCCATAGCATCTAAGGATTATTGTCTTATATTTAAATCTTTCTGGAACTGATAGAGCACATATAGAAAACAATTATTTATGGTTAAATGATGAGTACGAAAAATGAATTGTGAGGCATAGAATTTAGCCATCTCAAAGCCCAAAATATTAAAGAGCTTGTATACGCTTTGGAATTATAATGTCTTTTTAATTACACTTATAGGCCTTTTCTTCATTATTTTTAAAGCCGCGTTGTATGTTAATAGCTTTTCCTTTGCCCCGTGATGCTGTATGACAGATTCCGCATTGGTCATGCCCAATTTCATTGCAAAACCTATATTACCCTTTTTTATTATTCCGCATACGAAAGAGGATGCAAATGCATCGCCTGCACCTGTTGTTTCTACAATTTTAACCTTATTGGATTTTCCGCAATAAATTTGGTTATTATACAAGGCATAGGCACCATGCTTGCCATCAGTGATAGAAACTATGTTTGGACCTAATTTACTTATTTTTTTTAATAAATTCTCTATGTTTCCTTTTCCCACTAATAATGCTGCTTCCTCTTTATTTAATACAAGAATATTTATTTTTTTTAATATATTTTTCAAATAATTTTTCCCCTTTTTTGCTAAATATGAGCTTATGTTGAAGGCAATCTTTATATTATTTTTAGAAGCATAATTTGCTATTTTTTCCAGTGTTCTGAATGACGTCCCAATCATTGAAGAAAAATAAAACCATTTTGTCTTTAATTTTTTTAATTTAACCTCACTAAATTTTAAATCTCTGTTAGAGCCTCTAAATGTTAAGATAGTTCTGTCATGATTCTTGCTGTCCAAAACTATTGAGTAACCAGTCCTTCCGGTTTTCGATCTTATGATTAAAGAAGTATTTACATTTTCCTTTTTTAATTGATGAATAACCCTGCCAGAATTGTATTTTGAGCCTATTTTTCCCAAAAATGCAACTTTGTGCCCCAGCCTTGATAATGAAACTGCAGTATTTGTGCCACCACCCCCCACAGTCATTATCAGCTCTTTCATCAGTATCTTTGCACCTACAGGATACACAATGCATTCTTCATTCTTCTTGTCATGAATTGTCTCGCAGAACTCTGTCCGTGCAAGAGCATCTACAGTTGCAGAACCTACAGTTATTACATCGTACATAATCTAATTTGGACTTTATGGGTTTATATAGTTTTTTGTTTAACCCATACTATCGAGAATTTCATGCGCATCTATGTTGCTTAAGCTTTCTTTTATTTTTTCCCAGTCTTTTCCGAACTTTGTTGAGAATAGAGTTATTAGCATATCTTTTTCCCGATTTGAAATTCTTGCTTGTCTGTCTGCTTCAATTAAACCATAGGGATAGCCAACAAAAACAGCATCTTTGCAACTATTTGAAATTAGATTTATAACTTCATTAATGTGTTGTTTTTGCTCTTTATATATTTCAAACCTGAATGTGTATTTTGAGCTTTCATGCAATTTTACAAAAGCCATTTCTGCTTTATGGTTATTGCTTTTAATTTCTGCAACCGGATAATAAATCCATTTACCATTAATATTGAATTTATTCAAAGCATTTGCTATACTATTACCGCGGTCTGTCATTAATGTAGTAGTTTTGCTCAATCCACAAATAATAACATTTTTTTCTTCTGCTTTTTTGTATAATTCCTCAAAATATTTTTTTTCATTTGTAAAAGTGCATTGCAATGAGCCATCCAAAACCACAATATCCTCTTTTTCTAATAATCTTGCCACCATAGATGCTGTTTTTATCTCTGAAAATCTTCTGATTACATTAGCAACATTTGAAATGCTTGCTCTTGTTATACCTTGCTTTATTGTTTCATCAAGAGAGCTTAGAAATAAATCCTCTTTATCTGGGATGAAGTTTTCATTGCCTCCAATAAACTTACAATCGTAAAATATTTCATTGTCTTTTTCTTTTGCATTGACAAAAACATAAAAATCATGCTTTTTTGTAGTAATTCTCTTATTTTCCTTATAGATTGTGTAATAGACTCTTATTAGGTTTAAGGAAAAATTTGGAGATTTTATTATTTCAGCACTACCACCATCAATGAATGCTATCTTATTCTTTGATTCTGAGTTTTTAATCTCTTGAAAATTATTTTTATCAAAATTAAATGATTTGTAATTGGAATCTGAGAATTGGACATAATTATCTTCAATATTGGAAATATTGTTTTTTACCAAGCTTATTATTTGGTCATAGATTTGTTGCATTTTAATTAGTTGCCTTATCTTTAAGTTCTTTCACAAAGGATAGATAGCTTTCTTCATCGCCTTTCTTAAACTTCTCACACTCTGCCAGTTTAAATCTCTTCAATATATCTTCTTGAATTTGTTGATTTAATGCCTCATCAGCCATAGGATATAGAATATTATCCTCTTTGTAAATATGTTCCTGAAGCAATTGCGCATATCCTCTTGCGTTTTCTATAACCTTTGCTTTGTTGTTTTCTTTTACTCCTTGTTCCATGCCTTTTACAAAATTCCTCCCTAAATCATGTTCATATAACATTTGTTGCACAGGATTACACTGCATTTTTACAGTATCCTTGCATAACTCCACAAATAAAATATCCTCTTCTTTTGCATGATGAAATTTGTCAGCATAGTTACGTATAAAACCAATTGCTTTTTCAAAGAAATCTTTGTCTAATTCCTTTCCCGATTCCAAAACATTGCATTCTTTAGTTAATGCATCGATTACCTTTAATATATTCTGATGCTCATCTGAAAGTATCTTTGTAGGTTTTTCTTCAGTGTTCATGTTACTTAGCAATGGACTGCTTTATATAAATATTTTGCCGAGCGGATTTTAAAGCAGTTTATGTATTTGAACTGACTTTTTTTCTAAGTTCAAGAGACAAAGAATCCTGGAGATGGAAAATATGATTAACTATAATTTAAATCCGCTTCATCAGAAGTTATTGTTATTTCTTTTTTATCTTTACTTTCTTTAGGTTTGCTTTCTGTTTTTTCTTCTGTTTTAGGCTCTTCTCCCAATTCAGGATTCATTTCTAAAGCTTTCTTAATGTTAATATTGCCGCAGTTAGTGCAGTTGAAATATATTCCGAACTTCCCGTCTTTCAGCTCCAGATAATCTCCACAGAAACAGGTAAGGTCTTTTAGTATGCTTGTTTTATGAGCATAACATACCGGAACCTGCTGCTTATTCTTTGTTGTTGCAGTCTTCCTGCAGAATGGACATGAATCAACTCTGCTCTGACCGTATCTTTTAGGTATGTACATAAAGTTTTGAAGACATAGGTTGTTTAAATGGTTTTGGGAAATTCCCTTAACCTTTTTAAACTGACTTAGTTATGTCCCATTATGAAACAGGGATTTTGGATAGTTGTTAAAAACATTGTAAGAAATGCAGATATTGTGCTTGAAGTTCTAGATGCCAGATTCCCTAATATAACCAGAATTTCTAGGCTGGAGAAAATGGCTAAGGAAAAGCTCATCTTAGTTGTTAATAAAGTTGATATTGTCTCTAAAAAGACCCTGGATAAGATAAAAACTGAATTCAAAAACTCCAGATGTGTTTTAGTATCTTCCAAAAATTCTGAGAATATTTCTGAACTTAAAAAATTGTTAAAAGGAAAGGTTGCTGTTATTGGTTACCCAAATACCGGAAAAAGCACTTTAATCAATAAATTATCTTCCGGAGGCAAAGCCAGAACCAGCTCTGAATCAGGATTTACTCATGGCAAGCAGCTTATAGCCGGTAAGGGTTTTATGCTTATGGACACTCCGGGCATTGTTCCTTTTGCGGACAGGGATGAAGTTAGATTAGGCTTGGTGTCCGGAATCAGCCCGTCTAAACTGGAAAATCCAGATTTGGTTGCTACTAAATTGATTTACATCTTTAAGAAAAACAATCCTTCGGAATTTGGAAAATATTATGATGTAGATATGACTTTGGATTCTTACAGCATCCTTTTAGAAGTGGGGAAAAAAAGGCATATGCTTCTCAAGAAAGGGGAAATTGATGAACGAAGAGCTGCTGTTTCTGTTTTGGTGGACTGGCATAATGGAAAGATAAAACTTTAAGATTTCTTTTTAGTTTTTTTCTTTTTTGGTTTCTTTTTCTCTATAGATTGTATAGCTTCTTCTTGGAGCTAAAATTCCTTAACTAACTGTTGGTTAATACAAGGATAAAACTAGTATTCTCATCAGCCTTTAGAGAATGAGTTGCGTTGTCTTTCATGTAGATAAACACTCCTGATGACATTGTTATGTCTTTTCCTTCAAGATTGAAAAGACCATCCCCTTCAATTATGTAAACGAATCCTTGTTTTGTGGATGTATGCTCAGATATCTCTGTTCCCTTGGCCATACAGAATAAAGTAATATTCAATTTATTATTCTTCACAATTTCTTTGCTTAAAATTCCTTTTTTAGAATATTCAATGAGTTCATTTATTTTTTCATCCATATTATTGCATTATTAAGTATTATTTAAATATTTTGTTAGGCCGACTTTGCCAGAAATCCTATTTCTTTGAGGTCTTAACTTTCTTTTTTAGGCTTTTTTTCTTTGGTTTTTCTTTAACATGTTCTTCCAGTATCTTTAAGATATTGTCAAGTTTTTTGTTGATCTGGTCAAGGTTTTCATTATTCCTTGGCTTCCCTAATTCAGACCTTGAACCGGCTTCCTTGCTTTTATCCTTAAAACAATCACTACAGTAAAGAGGTTTTCCCTGGGTTGGCCTGAAGGGAACTTCACAGTCTTTGCCGCATTTATCACATACTGCTGAATGCATTTCATGCCTTTCAGAATGCCTGTCTCTTCCTCCCCCTCTTCTGTCAAATCCACCAGAACGACCTCTGTCTCTGCCTTCATCTCTGTCTCTTCCGCCGAAACGTCCTCCGCCGAATCCACCAGAACGACCTCTGTCAGACCTGCCCCTACCAGAACGTCCTCTTCCAGCATTACGGTCAAAGTCTCCCATATTACAAATTCAGATAGAGGTTCAGTTTATAAAGGTATGTTATGGGAATCTTATTTATACCCAGAAATAGTTTATAAACTTCACGCACGAATGTCCAGCGGTATTTAAAAGAATTAATCAAACCCCATAAACAGTCTGCCTTGCATCATTCAAATAAGGCTGTTGAGTTATCAACATCTTCTTCAACAATAATTCCAATGCATACCTAACTGTCCTTTCTGGTAAATTAGAAATATTAATCACTTCTTTTTGTGTCAAGCTGCCTTCATAAGAAAGTATTTTGTAAACTAATTTAGCACTTGGCGGTAAACTTTTAGTCTCTTTTGTTGCTGAAACAGAAGTTCTTTTCTTCAGTTTATTCTCAATTGAGTAATCTTTGGAGAATTCAATAAAACAGGCATCATACTTTGATTTCTCTATTTCAACAGAAGATGCCTTTAATGGAACTCTTACAGCACCATCCATGATAACTATTGGAGAATCAGTCTGTATATCAGAAATGCTTATCCTGGTAGCATTAGACACTATTACTGCGCTCCTTTTCTCAATAGAAGCTATTGGTGTTATAGACAATATTGCAGGCTCACCCAGTATTATAGGACCATGAGCAGAAAAACTATAACCTGTAGAGCCAGTAGGAGTAGAAACAATGATTCCATCTGCATTGTCTTTCCATAACTGGCCAAAGTCAAGATTCAGGGAATATCTCATCAAAGAAGCGCTTTTAGAGGAAAATATTCCTATATCATTCAAAGCAGAATATTTTTGGTCATTAAAGCTTGCAACTATCCCGGACCTTTTAAAGATTTTATATTTTCTCTTTGAAATTAAATCTATATGCTGCTGGAAAGAAGCAGCATCTGACTGCGCAAGAAAACTTTGTGTGGAAGCGATCCCAAGCAAAGGTATCTGTTTTTTCCCTAAATTCCTAAAAGTCTCTAAAATTAAGTTATCATCACCTATAGCAAGGATATAATCGGGATTTGCATCAATTTTTTTGCCTACAATATATCTCAATCTTTTCTTTTTTAGGTACGAAACTACTTTTTTTCTTAATTCTAATGAATCTAAGGAATCATTGCTTGTTATGAAATACATAAGGATTAAGAACATAACTTCATTTAAATAATTTACTATAAACAGGCAAATTTTGCCTATAATCTCCATATCAACAACATAAATTGCCTAATCCAATAATTATTTTAAAAGCATTTGTTTAACAGCAAGAATGGAACTTAAGCAAGCTATAACGGAAGATACAGATAAACTTATAGAACAAGTGCTAAAATTAAAGCGACAAAAAAACACAGTTATTTTGGTCCATAATTACCAGATTCCAGATATGTATAAAATTGCCGATTTTATTGGTGACTCTTTAGAACTCTCAAAACAAGCAGCTAAAACAGATGCTGATATTATCCTTTTCTGCGGCGTTAAGTTCATGGCTGAAACAGCTAAGATATTAAGCCCTAAAAAAACAGTCTTACTTCCGACCTTAGAAGCAGGTTGCTCATTAGCAGATATGGCGACTGCTGAAAAACTTAAAGAAATGAAAAAGAAGCATCCAAAAGCCGCTGTTGTGAGCTATGTAAACACAAGTGCTGAAGTAAAAGCATTGTCTGATGTTTGCTGCACTTCAATGAATGCAGTTAAAATAGTAAATTCCCTGCCAAATGAAGAAATAATATTCCTCCCAGACAAAAACCTTGGAAAATACGTCCAGTCAAAAACAAACAAGAAAATAATCTTATGGGAGGGTTATTGTTCTATACACCATGAGTTAAATGCAGAGGCTTTAACAGATTTAAAAAAACAAAATCCAAATGCAATGGTAATTGCGCATCCTGAATGCAGGACAGACATACTACAAGTAGCAGACCATATTTGTGGAACAGGCGGAATGGCAATATTTGCAAAACTAGACAAGGCAAAGGATTTTATTGTTGTTACAGAATGCGGTATGACAGAAAAATTAAGAGAAGATGCTCCTGACAAAAATTTTCATTCATTCTGCAACATATGCCCTTACATGAAAACTACAACTTTGCCTTTAGTTGTAAATTCATTA
>JASMFO010000063.1 GCA_030751755.1 Candidatus Woesearchaeota archaeon | reverse complement strand
CAACAGCAGCTTATGGTGTAGCACAGGCAACATTAGAAGCAAATGATAATAGTTTTAAGGAATATATTAAAAAAGCAGCAGAAACAATACAAAAGACAAGGCCTACTGCTCAAAATCTTTTTACAGGAATAAATTATGTATTAAATTCTATTAAAAATTTATCAAATTTGAATGAAGCCCAAAAAACTGCAGTAGAAAAAGCAAATGAATTTGCTGATTATGATGCTAATGCATGCAAGAAAATAGGAGAATTTGGAAATTCTTTAATTAAGAATAATTATAAAATAGAGACTCATTGTAATGCCGGCTGGTTGGCATTTGTTGACTGGGGTTCTGCTTTAAGTCCAATATATTATGCTCACAGAGCTGGAAAAGATGTTTTTGTTTTTGCTGATGAAACAAGACCAAGAAACCAGGGCAGTACTTTAACAGCATGGGAATTAGCGCAGGAAAAAGTACCGCATGCAATTATTCCAGATAATGCTGCCGGCTATTATATGAAAAAGGGGGAAGTAGATATGATGATTGTAGGTGCTGACAGGATTGCAGCTAATGGAGATGTTGCTAATAAGATAGGAACTTATGAAAAAGCAGTTCTGGCAAAAGAAAACAATATTCCATTTTATGTTGCTGCCCCTACAACAACTTTTGATTTAAACACAGAAAATGGAGACAAAATTCCAATAGAAGAGAGAAGTGAAGATGAGGTTTTGTTTGTTTCTGGTGATGATAATGGAAAGATTACAAAAGTAAGGATAGCTTCAAAAGGAAGCCATGCAAAGAACCCTGCTTTTGATGTTACACCTACTAAATATATTACCGGAATAATAACTGAAAAGGGCATTGTTAAGGCAAATAAAGAGGAAATAAAGAGATTGTTTGAATGACTGCTATGAACGAAACAATAAAAACGATAAAAGAAAGAAGGTCTGTAAGAACCTATAAAGATAAACCAATAGAAAAAGAAAAGATAAATGAAATTCTTGAATGCGGCTTAATGGCTCCTAATGCCCGTCATTTACAACCATGGAAATTTATTGTGGTTACAAATAAAGATTTGATAAGAGAAACAGCTAAAAGAGTCCAGGATAAGGTTATTGATAATCCAAGATATCCTTTTGTAAAAGAAAGATTAAAAACAAAAGAAGATGCTATATTCTATTCTGCACCTTTGGTAATTTTTATTTTAGGCGACAAGGAAAACAAATGGTCTAAGATTGACTGCTCCCTGGCAGCAGAAAACATGATGCTAGCTTCAAAATCTCTTGGTCTAGGCTCATGTCCAATAGGAATGGCAAGGCACTTAAAAGATGAAAAAGACCTAATAGAAAAATTAGGTTTTGATGAAAACTATGAATTAATAATAACCTTAGTTTTTGGCTACTCTGATGAAGAGCCAGAGTTAAAGGAAAGAAAAAAGGATGTCGTTGAGTGGATTGAATGAATTTGAATAAAAACAGCAAAAACCTTATAAAATGAACATATATCTTGCATTGCAGAGTGATTTAAATGTGTTGGGGATTAAGAAACAGATTATCAAAAGTAATCAGTCCAAAGACTGGAAAAACAGTTATGCTAGCTGTAGACCATGGCTACTTTCAAGGGCCTACTACAGGGCTTAGGGAACTCAAAAAAGCTATAGACCCTTTAATACCTTATGCAGACTGCTTATTTATTACAAGGGGCATGTTAAGAAATTGTGTTGATCCACAGACAAAAAGTCCTATTTTCTTAAGAGTTTCTGGTGGTCCAAGTATCCTAAAAGATGACCTGTCAGATGAGCATATAACAACTTCTATGACTGAAGCATTAAGGTTAAATGCAGTTGGCGTTGGAATGTCAATTTTTGTAGGAGGGGTAAATGAATCAAGAACTGTTGCAAATCTGGGGAAATTGGTAAATGAAGCAGAAGAATATGGAATGCCAGTTTTGGCTATAACTGCTGTTGGCAAGGAAATGGCAAGAGATGAAAGATATTTAGGTCTAGCTTGCAGGATGGCTGCAGAGCAAGGAGCGCATATTGTCAAAACATACTATTGTGATAATTTCAAGGAAGTTGTCAAAGCATGTCCAGTGCCTATTGTCATAGCTGGCGGTAAAAAAATAGATGAAAAAGATGCTTTACAGATGGCCCGTAATGCAATAGATGACGGTGCTGTTGGTGTTGATATGGGGAGAAATATTTTCCAATCAGAAAATCCAGTGGGAATGATTAAAGCCATAAATGCAGTAGTGCATAAAAACGCCTCTGTAGATGATGCTTTTAATATTTACGAGAAAGAAAAGAAATGATTTCTTATGAAAGTCGCAGTTTATTACACTAATAATGACATTAGGATAGAAGAAAGGCCCATTCCAAAGATTTCTGATGGTGAGATTCTTGTTAAGATGAAGGCATCTGGTATTTGCGGTACTGATGCTATGGGATGGTATAGGATAAAGAAAGCTCCTCGCGTTTTAGGCCATGAAATAGCTGGAGAAATTGTTGAAAGCAAATCAAAAAAATATACCGTTGGACAAAGAGTTTTTGTAAGCCATCATGTTCCATGCAACAACTGCAAATATTGTTTGGAAGATAATCATACAGCTTGCGAGACATTACATACAGGAAATTATGATCCTGGTGGGTTTTCTGAATTCATAAAAATTCCAAAAATAAATGTTGATAATGGAACCTATTTGCTTCCGGAAAATATTTCTTATGAAGAAGGCGCAATGATTGAGCCGTTAGCATGCGGTGTTAGGGCTTTAAGATTGATTGATATAAAAAAACGCCACACTGTTTTAATTCTAGGCTCTGGAGTTTCTGGCCTGATGAATATCAAATTAGCTAAACTTATTAGTGCAAAAGTTATTGCGACTGATATTGATGATTATAGGTTAAACAAAGCAAAAGAATTTGGCGCAGATGAAGTAATTGATGTATCTAAAGAAAAAGTTAATGTTAAAGCAGAAAGAATCATAGTTTGCACTGGAGCTTATCAAGCAGTTAAACAGGCATTTGAATGTATAGACCGGAAAGGAATAATTTTATTCTTTGCTGTACCTGAGAAAAACATTGAAGTTCCAAGTGTTGATTTATGGAGAAATGAATTAACAATAACCTCTTCTTATGGAGCAGCTTCTGTCGATCTTAAAGAATCCTTGGACTTAATTAAAAATAAAAAAGTAAATGTTAAAGACATGATAACACATAAATTGCCATTAGAAAAAATACAGGAAGGATTTAAACTTGTTACAGATGCAAAAGAATCCTTAAAAGTTGTCTTAACTAATTAACTTATTTAATCTTAGGTATCGTAGCAATAAGTAATTTCTTGACATTATCAACATTCTGTCCGAATATTTCCAAGATTTCTTCCCATGTAACCGGTTCTTCTCCTTCTAGCCAGCTATCATAATCAGTGCTCATGGCCACAGCTGAATATGGAATTTGAGCTTCATTTGCTAAAATACATTCTGGTGCAACTGACATATTAATTACATCAGCACCCCATATACGAAACATCTTTGATTCTGCTCTTGTAGAAAACCTTGGGCCTTCAATTGTTACAACAGTCCCTTTTCCATGAAACTTAAATTTCAGTTCTTTTGAAGTCTTGATTAAGGCTTTTCTTAATTCTTCTGAAAATGGATCTGGCATTGCTGTATGTTTCGCATTTTTCCCTCCAGGAGGAAATTCCTCAAAGAAAGTTATTTTTCTAAGCCTTGTAAAGTCAATGAACTGGTCAAGGATAACAAAGTCTCCTCTTCCAATTTTCCGTCTTAAGCTGCCGCAGGCAGTTGTCGCTAAAATATGAGTGCATCCTTGATCCTTTAGAGCCTGTATATTTGCCCTGAAGTTAACCTGTGTTGGAGGGATAGTATGCTGTTTACCATGTCTTGCCAGCATTGCAACATCAATACCTTTAATCTTCCCAATAGTTAAAGCAGAAGAAGGCTTTCCGTAAGGTGTTGTAACTCTTATTTCTTTTGCGTCCTTTAGAATTTTAGGATCATCCAATCCAGAACCGCCAATGATTCCTATTTTTGCCATTTTATTTAACTTTCAAAACACTTTTCTCAGCCTGATCACTTATTATTGCGCTATTACCAGAAGGATCTTCTATGATTATTTTTTGCTTTTCTTGTCCCCACATTATCTTCATAAGTTTTTTTAATAGATTTTTTGCTTTTTTCTTGTCATCATTATCTTCTGCCGTGTCCCTTACAGTTTCAATTTGATACTTAATCCTGTTTAGTATTCCTTCTATGTTTGTTACAAAACCCTGTGCAGCAGGGCCTGGAGTTATTGCAGTTATATGTGGAATCTTAACAGTAGCTTCTGCACTCTTTACAATCCTAACTTTCATATCTTTT
This sequence comes from Candidatus Woesearchaeota archaeon, assembly GCA_030751755.1. Taxonomy (GTDB): domain Archaea; phylum Nanobdellota; class Nanobdellia; order Woesearchaeales; family GW2011-AR4; genus JACPJP01. The sequence goes on along the minus strand of JASMFO010000063.1, from coordinate 3,609 downwards.
TCATTAGAAATTTCAAAAGTATATTTGCAGGGCTCTTTTCTCTCAGCAGCCTCAACATCAGATTTATGATACTTGCAGTTAGAGCATGTCATGGAAAAAAGAAAAACCTTTCCAAAATAAGGCACCTCTGTTTCCTTCTCCATCAAGACTAAAGCCTTCTTATGGCACAAAGGACATGCTTCTCCCGGTGTTGTTTCTGGTTTCCCCATGAAACCAAGGTAAAGAATTCTGTTTTTATAGTTTGCGGTTATAGAGATATGTTGTAAGGCAGAATGAAAATTAAAATTTAATATAAAAAAAATTAGAATTAATCATACTCGTTAACTTCGCTCACAGCCTCTTTCTTCTCTGGCTCTTCTTGGCTTTTGTGCCTGTAGATGTGGGCAAAGGAAGGTACTGCTGCAATCCAGTTATCGCCAAAACCGGCTATATCACCTTCAATAGCATCAGCTGTCTTTTTTAGCTTGTTAATAGCTCTTTTTAATTCAACTAAATCCTTGTCTTTCAGGGGTTTTATGTTCACTAAAGCAATAGTATGCCCTTCCCTTAAAGAATCAAGTATTGGCTTAATGCTTTCAAAGTCCTCCATTACAAAAGGCCTTACAGTTACTTTAGAGCCAGCTTCTGCACCAGCATCTGCCCCAAGCTCAACATAGCCATCTTCTTCTGCTTCATGTATGATTTCAGAACCATCACCGGTAACTTTTTCTTTTAACTTATCAAAAAAACCCATGAAACCACCTTTATTGTTTAATTAAATATTTTAATTACTAACAAATATTTAAATCTTTCTATTGTAAGGTAGATACAGTATATCAACAAATTACCATAATATACTACAACGAAACACAGCGGAAAAACAAGTTTTTCTAGGTATTTGGAAATTCGTGAATTGTGAGCGAGTTCGCAAAAAGGAGCTCACTCTCACCTCACTAATTTCCAAAAGCTTTTTAAATCAGCATAAAATTCAATTTCCATGGCAAACAAGATTGGGGGCTTGAGAAGAAAAAGCCGGTATAAGTTAAAGAAAGAAAGAAGGCAAAAAGGCAAGGTAAGTGTAAGCAGGTTTATGCAGTCCTTTAAAGCAGGCCAGAGGGTCTGTTTGAGCATTGAGCCTTCTTTGCATAAAGGCAATTTCCACTTAAGATTTGTAGGAAGAGCTGGGACCGTAAAAGGCTTAAGGGGAAAATGCTATGAAATTGCTATAAATGACAAGGGAAAAGAAAAATTGCTTGTAGTGCACCCTGTACATTTAAAAACATTGGAGTGATTAATATGGTAATGGAAATAATATCAGAAACTCCTGTTGATGCACATCAACTGAAGGAGGAACTAAGCAAAATAAAGCATAGAGACAAAGAACTAAATTTTAGGGCTGCTAAGACAGAAGAATACTTAATCAGTATTGGTGTCAATAAGAATGCAGAAGCCATTTATAATAAAATAAACAAGCTGAATATTTCAAGGCTAAAAGAACAGCATATACGCAAGCTCATAGACATAATGCCTGCAACCATTAAAGACCTTAAGGTCGTTATGCAGGGCTACACTATAAGCTTAAGCAATGAAAATATGAAGAAAATTGTGGATATAATCAACAGCTTTGCAGAAAAAGAGTGATTTCTAGGATTTTTTTACATCAAATTGAAAATCTTTATAAATACAAAAGTTAAAATTATTAAAAAATGAGGGTGGATATAGAAAAAAGGCATATAGCCGGCTATGAAAAAATAGCTAGGGAAGTAAACAGAGCTGTAAAAAAGACCACTTTAAAAGCCAAAAAAAGCAAATATGCGCAGGCTGTAGTCCAGAAGGATATAAGCGTAGAAAACAAGAAAAAAAAACTGGCAAAAAACCTGCACGAGCTTATAATAAGCACTTTTTCAATAAATATTAACAAAAAGATAGCAACAGACAGCTTAAAGGCAAATATAGAGATGATTAGGTATATAATACATAAGATAAAGTCCATCAACAATTACCTCGAAGAAGACCTTTTGCGGGAACTTGGAGTAATTAAAAAGTCGCTGATTGTAAAAGCAGTTAAATCAGGCACTCCAGCGAGGTATCTTGAGCAAAGCGCCAGAGTCCTAACTGAAAATGACATAAGCAGGATTGAACATACAGTTTATGAGATGATACACAAGATCATATTTTTTGATAAAAAGTTGCTGAAGGATTACAAGAGTGGAGAAATAAAAGTAATAAAAACTGAAAAACTTGGAATAAGAAACCTTGAAAAAATACTTAGGGCAGAAAGCGAGCTTTTAGAAATCCTAGAGGCAAAAATCCCCCCACCCAATAAGGTAAAAGCAAAGTTATTCACAAAAAAGATATTCAGCAGCTGGGTTCCAATGGTATTTGCATTGTTATCAGCGTTTGAGACAGAGTGTAATAAGGAAAATTCAATATTTTTAAATATCAAAGCCAATGACAAATTAAGAAAAAAAATTGAAAAGAAGATAAAGCATGTTATTAAAGAGAAAGAAAAGCTGCTTAAAATAAAGGAAAAAAGGGCACTGCAAATGAAAACTTTTGGAAACATAAATGATGGTTACAGGCAAACATTTCACGAGTATGTTTCAGCAGCAAGTTTATAACAATCAATATGGAATCATTACAATTAAACGAGCAGAAAATGGAAAAGACAAAAGAAGAAAACGCAATAATACTGGACTTCTTGCCAAATGGATATCCACTTGATGAAAGGCCTATGTATATGAAGACTCCAGTAGCGCAAGCCATAGGCAAGGAGCATTTTGTTCTGCTGGAGCTTGTACCAAAAAAAGAAGTGTATTTGCAGTTATATGAAGAGGTCTATATAGGAGAGGGCAAAAGAGACAAGATACACCATATAGTTGGCAAGCTTCCAATGTCAAAATTAACAAGAACTGCTGAAAGTGAATTGGAATTTATAATAAAAGATATTGTAAAGAAAAATGAAAAGATGTTTGTCGATTTTTTCAATAACGCAAAGCCATTAAGCACAAGGATGCATCAGATAGAACTGCTTCCAGGTGTAGGGAAGAAACATATGTGGGAAATAATAAATGCTCGCGAAGAAAAACCTTTTGAAAGCCTTGATGATATTAAGAAAAGGGTTAATCTAATTCCGGATCCTGAGAAGCTGATAATAAAAAGAATAATGCTGGAATTGGAAGGAACAGAGAAGCATAAATTATTTGTTGATATTTTCTAGATTTTTATTTTTACAGATCATGCATACTTCCCGCTAAAATCTTTAAAGAATGTAATTAATAAGGATATTGCAATAGGTCCTATAAAAACCCCCATTATCCCGAACAGGTTAATGCCTCCGATTATTCCCACTAATACTGTAAGAGGATGGACCTCAGCTTTGCCTCCTATTAGCTTAATTCTAAGAATATTATCCACTAGACTTATTATGAAAATTCCGTATAAGAACAACCCAATGCCCATTCCCATTGCCCAATATGAGCTATTAATTATTCCATTAATAAGCAAAAATATTGAAGTGGGAATCCATATTATGGCAGGCCCTATCAATGGAATTAAAGCGAAAATTGCCATTATAACTCCCCAGAAGATCGCACTTTCAACGCCAAAAATATAAAATCCTATTGCCCC
>JASMFO010000062.1 GCA_030751755.1 Candidatus Woesearchaeota archaeon | reverse complement strand
TGGTTCAGAGTATCAAAAACAGAGGCTAATATAGTGAGAATCATTGCAGACTCTCCAAGCAAAAAGAAAGCAGAATTAATAACGAAAGAAGCCCTAAATTTGGTAAAAAATAAATAGTAGTAGAGTTAAAAGGTATATGTTAAGATGGTGGGGGACAATTACTGCAAGAAATGCAAGATAGAAATGGAACTCCTACGGGAAGAAATAATAGTAGGAAGTAAATATAAAATACTAAAATGTGAAAAGTGTAAGCATGAGGTTGCAAGGGCAGAAAGTTGAAGTAATTAAAAATTCTAAGATGCAAATATAATGGTATCAACAAATTATGAAATAGACAGAGAGGAGATTCTTAAAAATTTAATTAAATATTCTACCTCATTATTTGAAAGAAAAGATGAAGAAGAACAAGAACTTTCTGATCTAGTTGATAAAAATAAAATAAATGGTAATAATCATGAAAATTTAGCTTATGTAGACAACTATCAACAAGAAAGAGAAGGCATTATTTATAGCTCGGCAATAAGCACTTATCTGGATAGAAGATTAGAATCTATGCATGACTTTACTGATAGGGTGCCAGGAAAAAATTTGGAAACTTTTCCTGTAAGCGGTAATGAAGGCCTATATGGATACACTTTTTTAGGTGATATTAAGGCCTGGAGAAGGGATGATTTATCTGGAAATTTTGCCAAAATGGTGGATATCCACGAAAGCATACACACTCCAGATGAATATGAAACAAGAATTCTTACTGATTGGATTATGACAATGCCACTAATCAAATACAAAAAATAAAAATAAAATAATTATTCAATTAATTAATTCCAATATTTCTCATCTCCACAAAAACATTTATAAAATCTATTATTAATTTAATATTATGACAAAAGTATATGTGCAAACTCATGGCTGCAGTGCAAATTCAACAGATTCTGAGTCAATGGCCGGTTTATTAGCCAAGGCCGGATTTAAAATAGTTAGTGACATAGAACATTCTGAAGTAAATATCTTAAATATATGCACTGTCAAGGGCCTTCATGTCCCGTTGAAAAAAATAGGGGAATTTACAGAACAGTTCCCAGACAAAAAATTAGTTGTTGCTGGCTGCATTTCTGAAGATATTATACCTCAAATAAGAAAACTAAACCAAGAAGCAAGTTTGATTAACACCCACAATATCCATAGAGTTGTTGAAGCAGTTGAAGAGTCGTTGCAGGGAAATGTTTTAGAAGCCCTTACTCAGGAAAGGATAAATAAAGCAGAACTACCCAAAGTAAGAACAAACCAGGTTGTTGGCATAGTACCAATAGCATCAGGCTGTGCAGATTTCTGCACTTATTGCTCTGTAAAATTAATCAAAGGAAATATTTTTTCTTATCCAGAAGATTATATTATTAAGGATGTTAAGAAAAATGTTGAGCAGGGATGTAAGGAAATATGGCTTACAAGCCAGGATAATGGAGCTTATGGTTTAGATACAGGAAAAAGGAGATTGCCAAACTTGTTGAATGAAATCCTTAACAATGCAGAAGGAAATTATAAAATAAGACTGGGAATGACCAATCCAAGGCATGTTATAAGCATTGCAGATGATTTAATACAGATTTACCAGGATAATCGTATGTTCAAATTCCTGCATATTCCTGTTGAAGCTGGAAATAATGAAGTTCTTGGTAAGATGAACAGAAAATACAATGTTCATGAATTCAAGGAAACAATCAATAAATTCAGAAGATATGTCAAGGATGTAACCATAGCAACAGATATTATTGTTGGATTTCCAACAGAGACAGAACTGCAGTTCCAAGATTCTTTGCATTTAATTCAGGAAATAAAGCCGAATGTGATTAACATCTCAAGGTTTTCTCCAAGACCAAATACTATAGCATCAAGAATGAAGCAACTGTCAGAGAATATAAAAAAAGAGAGAAGTAAGGTTTTAACAGAACTTTATATAGATACAGCCCTAAAACAAAACAAAAAATGGCTTGGCTGGAAAGGAAAAGTTATAATTGATGAAGTTGGGAAAGATAATACCTGGGTTGGAAGGAATTTTGCATACAAACCGGTGATTATAAAAGGCAATTTCAATTTAGGGCAAGAAGTTGATGTTAAGATTAAGGACTGTACTGCTTATGATTTAAAGGCCAATATTCTAAGTGTTCCTGAAATCAAAATAAGTGCTGAAGAGAATTTTACTTAAAGTAAAGTTATGTTAATCTTTTTCTTAATTTTTAATATCAGAAATTTTGTTTTAAAAATAAAAAAAATAAAAAATAATTTAATTTTTACTGATCCTTACTGTGGATCCTGTGGCTGATCCTGTGGCTGATCCTGTGGCTGTTCTTGTGGCTGTTCAGGTTGATCAGGTTTTGGTTCTTCTGTTGGTTCTTCGCCTTCTATTCTCATTTTCTTTACCTCCTAAAATTTTTTGGTAAGTATACCAATAATAATTATGAAATGTTAATCCTTTTTAAAGTTTTCTTTTATTTTTGCGATAAGTTATCATTAAACAATAAAAAATACAATATAATGATTAAATAATTCATAATTAAATGAAATTTATTATTGGTAAAAATGATTATAGCTAATCAAGAACTAAACCGCATTTTATGCAGAAGCTTTCTCCTTTGTCAAAACCAATTTCTTTGCTTCCACAGTCAGGGCACATTCTAACCTTCTCTTCATGCTTCAAGCTTTCCAAACTTTTACCCCCAAGTTCCATACGTCTAAAAAAGAATTAAGGGTTTTTAAATGTTTTGGAAAATTTTCAATTTTCCGAATATTCAGAAAAAACGAAGTTTTTTCGCTGTTTACTGTTTTATTATGGAAATTTGTTAATATGCTTTACTAACATGCTCTTCCTTCCCCACCTTTATTACATTATCCACAAAGCTCTCTATTTTTGATTCATGGCTTACAATAACTACTTGCTGCATATTTAGTTGATCTAGAACATCTCTTACCTTATCAAGCTGTTCAGAACTAAAGCCATCTGTTGGTTCATCCAGCATTAGGATATCTTTTGTTTTTATATCTGTAACAATGTCATTTATTACTTTGTTTAATGCCAGTCTGTAAGATAAAGCAACTGCAGTCTTTTCTCCTCCGCTCAAATTCTCAACATAGGTTTCATAGCCATTCTGCTCAATTATTGGGGTAAATTCATCATCCAGCCTTACAGATATTGTTTCGTCCTCTATCAAAACATTAAACCAGGTCTTAAACAATTCGTTAAACTCGCGGTAAATCTGCAACATTACATGTCTTTCTATTGTAATCATTAAATTTGCAAAATAATTTTCCAGCCAGTTTTGCATCTCTACCAAATAGTTTAATTTTTCTTTTGCTTTGGATTTTTTCTCTATTTCTTCTTCCAAATTTTTTGAGATTCTGTTTGACGACTCTTTTTCTTTTTCCAGGGTTACTTTTTCTATATCCAGCTTCTTTTCCTCTTCCAACGCTATATCCAGCTGCGCTTTGACTATCTTGTAATCTTCTTCAACATTTTTTCTACCATCAATTTGATTGTTAACCTCGGTTTTCCTGGTGTTTATTTCTCCAATTTTTTCTTTTATCTTAATCTGTCCTTTTTCCAGATCTTCTTTTTCTTGCTTCTTTTCTTTTATGTTTTGCATTTTCAGCTTTATCAGCTCTATCTTGCTTTCTGATTCCCTTAATACTTCCCTTTCTTTCTCTACAGAATCTAATTTATACCTGATTTCTATTTCTTTTTCAGAATATACTTTTATGTTTTGCTCAGCTTCTATTATATTCCGGATTTCCCAATCTTTAATAGAATTCTTATGTTCGTGCTCTACATTTTGCAGGCATAAAGGGCATTTTTCCATTTTGGAAACTGTGTCAATAATCTCTTCTGCCTTATCTTTATTGATTCCATATTCGTTAAGCTTTTGTTTTATATTTTCCAATTCTTCATTTAATTTTTTAATGTTATATTCCAAATTTTGTACTTTTTCTTTTATTACTGCGCTATCAATTATTTCCTCTTTTCCCAAATTGTTTTCAAGCTCAGTTATCTGCTTGATTAATCTTTCAATATCATTGTTATTTTTATTATGGTTTTTTATTATGTTGTTCAAATCAGAATCTAAAATTGTTGAATCATTTCTCAGTTTATTTAATTCATTAACTTTATCCTCATATACAGAAATTTTTTTTCTTTTTTTATTGACATCTTCTTTTGCCTTTTCGACTTTCGGCATAATAATTTTTATTTTTTCATCCAAATCAGAAATTTCTTTCTTTATTTGTTCCAATTCCCTTTTCTTTTCCTCTAAGTCAGAAATAAAGCCTCCAAATTCCTTTCTTTTTTCTTTTACAGATCTTAGGAATATAGAAGAATTTTCTCTTATTTTTTTATATTTATCAATGTTAAATACTTTTCTTAATGTATTCAACCTGGTGTCTGTATCTTCTGCAAGAATTCTTTTCATCTCTTCCTGAGGTGTATAAACAGTATACCTGTAAATCAGATCTTTTCCTTTTGCAACCAGATCCTTTGGATATCCTAACAAATCAAATATCTGGCTTTTCATCTCAACAGGGCTTAATTCTTTTTTTATTCCGCCAGTTATTACATGACCTACTTCTTGTTTTATGCCATTCTTTCCTTTTTTCAGGTTTCTTTTTATAATAATATTTTTTCCTTCTAATTCAAAACTTAATTCAACAGAGCCTTCATTCTTGCCGTGCCTTAACAGCGAGGAAGCTGGCAGCTCAGACGGCTTGGAGCCAAACAAGGCAAACTCTACTGCCAACAAAATTGTAGATTTACCAGACCCAATATCTCCAGAAAGAAGCAAAGAGCCTATGGGAAAGTCTATTTTTTGGTCAAGATAACTCCTAACATTATTTAGCTTAATTGATTTTAATAACATTTCCCCCTCAAATAAGAAATATGTAAAAGGTTATAAATTTTTATATGATTCTTACATTAATTTCTTCTTCATACCCTCAATAATATCAACAGGGCTTGGATCAACTCTGTTCCATAGGGCCATATAGTAGCTGACATAATCTCCTAAATAAATTGCAGAAAACATTCTTGCTAGCAAGCTCTCTCCTTGTGTTTCAACTTCTTCTACTTCCACATATTCTTCCATTATTTCTTTACAGATATTCATCCTTTTCTTTACCCTATCATTATCATTTTTATCCAGAATCATAACGACACTAAATTTATGATCCATACTTTTGTATCCAGCTATTTCATTATGATTCATCTCTGAAAAAACGTTGTAGAAAGCAGGCATCTTTGCATTCTCATTTATCTGGGTTTTCCATCTGAAAGCTATTGCACCTAAAGCTTCTGAAGCATAGATTATTGGAATTTTTTCTTTCAGTTTTTTGGATAACTCTTCTCCTTGTTCATTAAATTTGTTTGTTTGTTTTAAAATGCCCATCATCTCATTCAATTCATCATTTTTTACTCTGATAATGTTTGTATTGTGTAAAATACCAAGCATTGGAAAAAATAAGTATCCTAAAGCAGCTCTTGGCTGCAATCCAGAAGGAATATTTACTACTTTTTCGCATTCCTCTGCCAGCTTACCACCAGAAGTAATCCCTATTATTTGTGCTTTTTTTTCTTTTGCAGCATTTAAAGCGCTTAATGTTTCTTCTGTATTGCCAGAATAAGAAACAGCAAAAACCAAGCTATTTTCATCAACAAAATTTGGAACCTTATAGTCTCTATTGACATAAACAGGGATATTTGTATTGCTTAGGTAAATCTTCAGTAAATCGCCTCCCATAGCAGAGCCGCCCATACCTGCAATAACAATATTATTTATTTTTCCAGAAGCAGAAATACCTTTTGGCAGGCCTAAAGCTTCTCTGCATTGCTTAGGAAAGTCTTTGATAACCTGAAGCATATTTTGGCTGTCTAGTGTCATTTTATTTTTTTATTTCAATTTAGATATAAATAATTTGCTATTTTCTTTTTGTATTTTTATTATTGATAGTAAATGACAAATTTTATAAATAGGCATTTATTCCTTAGCCAAGAGAAATGTGGGTAGTTGCTTACCTGAATCTTAATAACAATAAATTAAATTTAGATAATATTAATGGAAGCTAAAATGGGAATTTATAAGTATATTAGAGAGGCTTGGAAAAATCCTAAAGATAATCTAGGAGATATTTGGAGAAAACGAATTCTAGAGTGGAAAAAAGAAGATGTTACTATAAGGGTTAAAAAACCTACTAGGATTGACAAAGCAAGGTCTTTAGGTTATAAAGCAAAGCAGGGTTATATTGTAGTAAGGCAAAGGGTAAGAAGGGGAGGAAGACAGCGTGAAACAATAAGGAAAGGAAGAAGGAGCAAACATTTTGGAAGAAGAAAAGACCTAGATAAAAGCTACCAGTCAGTTGCAGAAGAACGTGCAGTAAAAAAATATCCTAATTGTAGGGTTTTAAACGGCTATTATGTAGGGGGGGATGGGGATTATTTCTGGTATGAAGTTATTTTAGTTGATTGTTCTCATCCTCAGATTCTTGCTGATCCAAGGATAAATTGGATATTTGAGTCAAAACATAAAGGACGTGTTTTTAGAGGCTTAACTTCAGCTGCAAGGAAATCCAGAGGTTTGAGACATAAAGGCAAAGGCGCTGAGAAATTAAGACCCAGCAGAACTGCAAATATTAAGAGTAGGAAATACTAACAATTAAACTAAATCAAGCTTTAAGTTTTTCAGCTCCCGTATAATATCCAAATAGCCTTCTGCTATATTTTTGCTCTTTATCTCACCTATTTTGTTTTTGATTTTTTCAATAAATTGGGAAATTTCTTTTATTGCATTATCCTCATCTTTTACCACTATATTCACAAAATTATCAACTATTAATTCCTTATTTTCATTATTCTTATGGATATTTTTTTCCAATTTTCTTAAATCCTCTAAGATACTTTCAGCAGCACTTTCTGCATCAGTAATATCAACCACCTTCAATATCTCCTTATCAACACCATCATTAAAATTTATATCTAATTCTACTTTATCTTCTTTAGGAAAAAATTTTCCTATTCCAATTTTTTTAATGTCTAGGCTTACTATCTTCATTTTCATCAAACTTAAAATCATCAAATATATGTTCAGTACTATCCTCTTTTTTTCCTCCCACCCTATTTTTTATAAATCCCCAGCTGTAACGCATTACAGTTCCGGAAATTATCAAAATAAGAATTGTTGCGGCAAGTGCAGGTCTTGAAGCTATGTAGCCTGCTGTCCCAACAATTGCACCTGTAATTGAAGACATTCCGTCAGCAGTTTTCTTTATTGCATTCCTGTTATCATCAATTGGCACATCTTCTATTACATTTTGTAGCCCAATAACATCCTGAGCACTTTCACTCCCATTATTACTGTCGACAGCAGTAGCATCTTCTTCAACTGATTCTTCCGGCAGTATAATGTCATAAGTCCCTTGCGGCACTTCTTTTGAGAGGTCAATTGTAATTTTTTCTCCCGGTTTTAAATCAATTTTTTTATTTATTAAATATTTTTTATCATTGTTTTCCAGAATAATAGTTATCTCATCAATATAATCAACATTTCCGACATTTTCAACATCAACAAAACTTCCATCTTGGTTCATCATAATTTTTCTTACACTCTCAATTTCAAAGGTGCTCTGCTTTTTTATATCTTCAAATGTACTTAGTAAAAAATAAGTTCCTGGTGTTTGTCCTTGTTCTGTTTTGAACTCAAGATAGTTTAGGCTTTGTATATCCTTTTCTGCAAGAAGAGTTTCATCAGAATCGAAAATTTTAACATTTATTTTGATGTCATTTATAACATTGTCTTTATGGCCATATAGAATAATTTTTGCTTTGAGCGTATCTCCTGGCATTAACATATCATCTTCAAAATTATTTTCGATTTTTGTAGGTATGGGTAATACTTTAAGGCTTAAAATTTTGTCTCCATAATTATTATATCTGTCTGTTACAATAACAAGCAAAGGCATATTCCCCCCTTCAAGGTCACTGTTCAAGTGAATTGGATATTCAAATTTTCCTGAAACTACATCAACTATGCCTTCTTGATTCCCAAAACTTATTTTTGCTTCTCCTTTTGACAAAAACTCATTACTCTGCTTCTTTATTTCTCCTGAAATGATAATATCTTCTCCAGGTTTTGCCTCTAAATCCTCATTTATTGTTATGTTTAAATTATCTGTCACAAAAAAATCACTTGACCAGGCGGTAGCAATGTTTTCTCCATCGATTGCCTCAAAATTTGACTTTAATTTGCATTTAGTAGTCATGGATTTGGACAAAGGAAGCTCTGGAACAGTTAATTGTGTCCTAAAGTCTGCTTCCAGATTCAGGAGTATAGTGTAATACTGCAAATCATAATTATCACAAAAAATATGCAAGCTAAAAAAACCATCATAAGGTTTGTCCTCTTTAATGGAGATAGTGGGAGCAATTTTCTCTCCAAGATTGTAAACATCTTTGTCTGGAAGCGTTATGGTTATTTCTGCAAAAGCCGTTGGAATAATTAAAAAGAGCAAGAATTGTGGAATTAAAAGCCTCTTTAGATATTTCATGACAACTCTACCGTAATAACTGATATATATAGTTTACTATTCATGATAATTATCTTTCGAAAGCTTTAAATTAATATATTCATTTTCTGATTACTGGGGATGGTAATGGATACTAATGGCAGTACTGGAACTTTTAGATTAAAGAAAGGCCTTGCAGAGATGCTAAAAGGCGGCGTTATAATTGATATTATTTCTGCTGAACAGGCCAAGATAGCTGAGGGCGCAGGTGCAGTTGCGGTCATGGCTCTTGAACGCGTTCCGGTTGATATAAGAAAAGCTGGCGGTGTAGCAAGGATGGCTGACCCAAAGAAAATAAAAGAAATCATGAAAGCAGTTACCATACCTGTAATGGCAAAAGCAAGGATAGGACATTTTGCAGAAGCTCAAATCCTGCAAGCTTTAGGTGTTGATTATGTTGATGAGAGCGAAGTTCTAACTCCTGCAGGTGAAAATCATATTGACAAGCATGCGTTTAAGATTCCATTTGTATGTGGAGCTAGGAATTTAGGAGAAGCTTTGCGCAGGATAAATGAAGGAGCGGCAATGATACGTACCAAAGGCGAAGCAGGAACCGGAAATATAATTGAAGCTGTTAAGCATATCAACTTAATTAACGAAGAGATTAAACAGTTAAAAAATATTTCTGGCAGGAACTTAAAAAAACATGCTGATAAGATGAAAGTTCCTTTTGAGCTAGTAGAGCAAATAAGAAATATGCAAAGACTTCCTGTGGTTAATTTTGCTGCTGGTGGAGTTGCAACCCCTGCTGATGCTGCTTTAATGATGCTGCTAGGATGTGATGGGATTTTTGTTGGGTCTGGAATTTTTAAATCCCAGAATCCGGAAAAAACAGCTAAAGCAATTGTTGAGGCTACAACAAATTATGACAAGCCAGAGATAGTTGCTAAAGTTTCTCAAGGTCTAGGAGAAGCTATGAAAGGCTTGGAAATAGAGAAATTAGAGCTTAAGATGCAGGAAAGAGGGCATTGAATGAGAGTAGGAATTCTGGCTTTGCAGGGTGATGTAAGAGAGCATGCAAGAATATTGGTAAAATTAGGTGCAGAGCCAATAAAGGTAAAATCTCAAGAGGATTTGACAGATATTGATGCTCTGATAATACCCGGGGGGGAAAGCACAACAATTGGAATACTAATTAAAAAATATAATCTTGATAAAGCAATTAGGGAAAAGCATAAGCGTGGAATGCCAATCTATGGAACATGCGCTGGAGCAATTGTGCTTGCAAAAGATATCATTAAGAGCAAACAACCCTTGCTTGGTTTGGCTGATATAAGCATAAAAAGGAATGATTATGGAAGGCAGATAGACAGTTTTGAAACAGAATTAAGCATAAAAGATATTGGAAGATTTAATGGAGTTTTCATAAGAGCACCAACAATCAAAAGATTTTACAATGGTGTAGAGATTCTTTCAGAATTTAGGAATAATCCAGTTATGATAAAACAGCATAATTTACTGATAACAACTTTTCATCCTGAGCTTACTGATGACACAAGAATTCATGAATATTTCTTAAATATGGCTCAGGAATATAAGCAAGTTAGGGATATGCAGAGAGATATTGAGAAAAACCCATACCTTTAAATACTAGTAAACCATAGCTAAGACTTAGTATACAGGAGATCTACTTCTAGTAAATCTTTATGTATAACTAAGAAATATAGGTGAAAAAACAAATGGGATTTAGAGACCGGGATTTTGGTCCAAGGGAAATGCACAAAGTTACATGCTCAGACTGCGGTAACGAAGCTGAAGTTCCTTTCGAACCAAAAGAAGGCAGACCTGTTTATTGCAGGGACTGTTACCAGAAGCATAGGAGAACTTAAATTTTATACTTCTAAGTTTTTCTGTTTAGAACTTATTTTTTTTCTTTATTTTTTTAAATTATTATTGAATTGATTTATTATTCTAGAACCCCATGCTCCATAAAAGCAGTATTAATATAGTGAAAAAAAGCAATCCTATTATAAAATACAATGGCCTTCCTTCACGGTCTCTAGGCAAAGATTCTCTGACTACAGTATAAAGCAATGCACCTCCGATAATCCCCAGCAGTATCACATTGCCTATTGTTCCAACATCAACAAATGCTGCAATAAGGGCTCCAAAAAAAGGTGAACCTGCGGAAAGTACCCTCAAATGATATTTTTTTGTATGTCTTCTAGGCAACGAATCTATGATTATGTGTAGTATGATTGGTATGAACAACAACGTACTATGCACATAGTTGGAATCTGCTAATTTTACTAAAATAAATCCAACAACAAAAAAATAAATAAAAGAGGTTGTTGAATGTATTAGACGATGTTCCTTTCTCAGTTCTGGTCCAGTAAAATTCTGCCTTATATACTTTTCAATTATATGAAATATACCGAACCCAAATAAAATAGCAAAAAATAATAGTTTGTTTATGGCAACAGCACTTGAATATATCTCAGGAAGCAGGATAAGAAATATGTAAGAAACTGAAACTCCTGCAGCAACAGAGATGAATTTCATCTTATTTGGGCTGGCTTTTGAAAAGAGCCCTTCTGTGAAGAAATCGACTACACTCAATATTAATGCTAAAATATAGCCTATTACCATTTTTAACTACGGGATTTTTATATTATTTAATAATTACTATATTTAAAACCAAAATTATTTAAAATTAGGTTAATTAATATGTTGTGGGGTAAGTAATGAAACAGTATCTTGGTGCTTTAAGGCATATTCTGGAGAACGGTACAGATAAGAATGATAGGACAGGTACTGGTACAAAAGCAGTATTTGGAATGCAGATGCGCTTTAATATGGAAGATGGTTTTCCTGCTGTTACTACAAAAAAGCTTGCATTTAATTCTATGAAAGCTGAACTATTATGGTTCATTAAAGGCAGTTCTGATGTTAAAGAACTGCAAAAATTAGGCTGTCATATATGGGATGCAAATGCAGAAGCTCCTTATTGGAAACCAAAAGCTAGGTTTCCAGGAGACTTGGGAAGAATTTATGGTGTACAGTGGCGTAAATGGAAGAATCCTAAAGGAAATGAAATTGACCAGCTTGCAGAAGCAATAAGGCAGATAAAAGAAGAACCTTCCAGCAGAAGAATAATTGTAAATGCATGGAATCCTGGGGAAATTGAACAAATGGCCTTGCCTCCTTGCCATACCTTCTTCCAGTTCTTTGTTGCTGACAATAAATTATCTTTGCAGATGTATCAACGTTCTTGTGACATGTTTTTAGGTGTTCCTTTTAACATTGCTTCCTATTCATTGTTATTGCATATGGTATCTCAAGTTACTAATCTAAAGCCGTATGAATTTATACATACTCTGGGGGATTGCCATATATATACTAATCATATTGATCAGGTAAAAGAACAGCTTTCAAGAAAACCATTATCATTGCCTCAATTAAAGTTAAATCAAAATATAAAGAGTATTGATGATTTTAAAATAGATGATATTGAACTAGTAAATTATGAGCATCATCCTTCCATAAAAGCTCCAATGGCTGTTTGAAATGATAATCTCTCTTATTGCGGCAATGGACAAAAACAGAGTAATTGGGAAAGGTGGCAAATTACCTTGGAACCTGCCAGCAGACATGAATTACTTCAAAGATAAAACTTTGGGAAAGCCAGTAATTATGGGCCGTAAGACATATGAATCAGTAGGAAAGCCACTGCCCAACAGAACAAATATAATAGTAACCCATAACCAAGACTACAAAGCAGAAGGCTGCATAGTGGTTCATTCAGTTGATGAAGCACTGAAAGCTGCTGAAAACGCAGAAGAAGTCATGATCATAGGCGGTTCTCAGATATACGAAGAATTTCTTCCAAAAGCAAACAAGTTATACTTAACAATTATAGATACAGAGATTGAGGGAGATACATATTTCCCTGAATATAAAATAGAAGAATGGAAAGAAGCGTCATATGAAGAGCATGAAAGGGACGCTGAAAATCAGTATGATTATACGTTCTTGGTTTTCGAGAGGAAAGATTAGTTTTTACATATTTGTGTAACTGAGTAATATTAGCCTTTATATAGGTGTAATTGGTACCATTCTACCGATGATTATGACAAATGAGACTTTGGCTGATACAGTAATAAATGAATTAACGGGCGGTTGGGATAATCCTAATTTTGGGAAAGACCTGAGAGACCTTCCACTGTTGAGTGAGTTAGAAGAGTTTAGACCAGAACTTAAATTTTTATTTGAAGAAGAACTTACAAAAGCAGGATTGGAACAAACAAAAGTAGAATA
>JASMFO010000061.1 GCA_030751755.1 Candidatus Woesearchaeota archaeon | reverse complement strand
TTGGTCTAAAGAGCCTAATTTAGTACAGCCAATGCATAATGTGCTGCCAGTAAAGATTTTTTCGTTTCTTTTCATCTCTACTTTCAACAAATACCTTATTGCATCAGTAACAGATAAGCTGTCATTTGAGCCTTCTTTTACATCTAGAAGGAATAGTGTATGCAGATTGTTTTTCTGATTCATTGCTAGAACATCATATGGTGTTTCAATATTTTCATTCAAAAATGGTATGCTGATAGTTTTGCCAAAATTATAGAGCTGCAATCCAGTAACTCCAATTGCAGTAAATACCGATGCATTATGAATTATTCTTGTTTTTATTCCCAGTTTTTTGGCTCTTAAGAACAAATCCATATGCGTTGTTGCTGAAAAAACATCCCCAACGACCAAGAAAGCAACTTCATTTGTCTTTGCCTGCTGCAACATTGTTTTTTCAGCATCCATTTCCACTAATTTTCTATCTGCTAATATGATCTTTTTGCCATATAATTGTTCTAAATAGTTTATATTACAATTAATTTTTGCAGTATAGTTCTCCAAGTAAACAAAATCTGTCTTTTTTACTAGTTCCAGGCCTTTTATGCTAATATCTTTTTCGTCATTCAGGCCAATGCCTATGAAGTAGAGGGTCATAGGAAAGAGAAATAAAGTTTAGTTTATAATATTAATCTTAAATCATCTATAACAATATACTAAAACCTATATTTTCCACTCTAGAAGTATTTAAATACTATCTTGCGTATATAAGTATAATTAAGAAAAAACCATTTTGAGTTTTTTTGGCGAAAAACTCGGTTAAACAGCTTTTTTTGGCGAAAAAGCGTGTTTATTGGTGTTTTTTTGGTTTAAAATCGATATTTAGTACTTAAATCTTTATAAAAAAGCTATTTGTTGGCGCAAACAACTTTTTTCTACAGGATAGAATATACGTAAGTTCAATATAAATATTTTGGTACTCTGATATTTGTATTGAAAAGTATATTTTAAAAACCACAAATATAACAAGGGGTGTAAAAATGGATTTTTTGGTTGAAAATGCAATAAAAAGTAGCCAAGAAAATAAAGTTGAGGGTGTAGCTGTAGGACAAGCAAAGATAAGAGTAATGGGTGTAGGAGGAGCTGGCAACAATATGGTTGGTTGGCTCTATAATAAAGGCGTTAAAGGTGCTGAGATTATAGCCTGCAACACAGATCAGCAGCATTTGAATATAATAAATGCAGACATGAAATTTTTGCTGGGAAAAGGCGTAACAAGAGGTCTAGGCTGCGGAGGATTTCCAGAAAAAGGAGCAGAATCTGCAAAAGAAAGTCTGCAAGAAGTTAAACAATGCCTAAAAGAAAGTGATATGGTTTTTGTATGCGCTGGAATGGGCGGCGGTACAGGTACAGGAGGAGCTCCAATAGTTGCCCAAGTAGCTAGAGATACAGGTGCAATTGTTATTGGAACAGTTACCATGCCATTTAAAATTGAAAGGGCAAGAGTAGATAAAGCTGAGTTTGGTTTAGAACAGCTAAGGGATGTTTCTGATACTGTAATAGTAATAGACAACAATAGATTAGTCAAAATTGCTGGTAATTTACCTATACAGCAGGCTTTTGCAGTTGCTAATGAGCTTATTGCAACAATGATAAAAGGTATTGTGGAAACTATTGCAGTGCCAAGTCTAGTTAACCTGGATTATGCAGATGTAAGAGCGATAATGAAAAATGGTGGTGTTGCAGCTATTGGTGTTGGAGCTTCAGACACAACAAACAGAGTAGATGAAGCAGTAAAGGGAGCTTTGCAAAACCCTCTTTTAGATATTAATTACAAGGGAGCAACAGGAGCTTTAATCCATGTAATTGGTGGCCCAGATATGACATTAGATGAGATAAGCAAAGTAGGAGAGCTAGTTACAGAAAGTTTAGATGTAGATGCAAATGTCATCTGGGGAGCTAGAGTTGCAGAGAATATGGAAGGAAAGCTTACTGTAATGACCATAGTAACGGGAGTAAAAAGCTCATGGATTTTAGGCAAACAAAGTATGCTTAAACCAAGTCCGGAGGTTGAGCAAATAAGCGAAGAGCTTGGCATAGAAATCCTAGAAGAATGATCACCCTTTAGTCTTTGTGGTGGCATCCTAGCAATAGGATGTTTTTTTCTATGCCTCCATTTCTAAGAAAACCACCCCCAACGTTTTTAAGTATGGAGGCATTTGGTCCCTCGCAAGAGGGATTTTTTATTTTTTTTGAAAAAAGATAGAATTAATGGTTTAAATTCAAAGAATTATATATCTGGATAATAATTATTTCTTCTTCAACTTTTTCTTAACGTGCTCTTTAACTTTCTTTCCTGTCTTTTTTAGCAGCTTCTTGCCTTCATGTACCATCTTTTGGTTGTATAGGCTCCACCACCCCAGATGGGATTTTGGTGATTCTACACGACCCCACCATTTTTCTGCAAATGCCATATGCTCTATCCTGTATTTTGGTGGTGGTTCTGGAGTTTCATCAGCATATCCTATGGTTATTACAGCCTGTACTGATTTTTCTTCTGGCAGATTTAAAATTCTCCATATTTCATCCTCATCAAAAGCTCCTATCCAGCATGTTCCTAAACCTAGGCTATGGGCTGTAAGCAGCATATTCTGGATAGCGGCTGCACAACCCTGTGTAGTATACAATCTTGCTCCACGAGTTCCATAATATCTTTCTGCTTTTTCAGGTTCAGCAACAACAACAATAAAAACAGGCGCAGGTTCCATCCAATCCTGGCCTAAGCAAGCTTTTGCAATAGCCTGTCTTTTCGCATCAGTTTTAACATAAATAAATTTCCAGTTCTGCAAGTTACCTGCACTAGGCGCGTATTTACCTGCTTGCATTATAGTGACTATGTTGTCCCATGGAACCTGCTTATCTTTGTATTTCCTAACGCTCCTTCTTGATCTTATAGCATCAAATACTTCCATGCTATATATTCTTAAGTTTATCATTAATAAATTTATTGTTTTGTTACAAGATTTATTTGTATAGATATATTTTTAAACTTCTTAATTTTATAATTTAATATGCATTACTCGGAGCTTGTTGAAGTGTATGTGGAACTGGAAGCTACAACAAAGAGATTGGAGCATACGCATATTATTTCTGAGTTTCTTAAGGATGTGAGTCTGGATGATTTGGGAAATACGATTTTGCTGCTGGAAGGCAGGGTTTTTCCGAGATGGGATGAGAGGGAAATTGGAATGGCATCAAAGATGATGCTTAAAGCAATAAACGTTGCATCTGGTGATACAAAAGACAGAATAAATAAGGAATGGAAAAAAACGGGAGATCTAGGAACTGTTTCGTATAATCTAATCAGGGAAAAAAAGCAGTCTACATTGGGCTCCCATGAGCTTACAGTCAAGAAAATTCTTAACAACTTAAGAAAACTTGTCACAATTGAAGGTATTGGTTCTGTTGACAAAAAGATACAATTAGTTGCAGAACTGTTAACATCAGCAAAGCCAAATGAAGCTAAATACATAGTAAGGACAATCCTTAATGATATGCGCATAGGAGTTGGAGAAGGAAGTATTAGAGATTCTATCGTATGGTCTTTTTTTGGCGATAAACTAAAGGTAAAGTATGTCAAAGAAGAAAATAAAATTGATATTGAAGACAGAGAAAAATATAATGAATATGTTGATGCTGTACAGCGTGCATATGACATTACAAATGATTTTGCTCCGGTAGCTGAAGCAGCAAAAAAGAAGGGGCTTAAAGGGTTTGATGAACTAGAAATGCAGATTGGTGTTCCACTGAAAGTAATGCTTGCGTTGAAGGTTGATAATATTGATGAAGGATTTGAAAGATGTGGGAAGCCAGCGGAATTTGAGTTTAAGTATGATGGCATGAGAATGCAGATACACAAAAACAACAATGATGTAAAAATATTCACAAGAAGATTGGAAAACATCACCAAGCAGTTTCCCGAAGTTGTTGATTATATAAAAAAATATATCCATGAAAGAAAAGTCATACTTGATTCTGAGGCAGTTGGTTACAATAAAAAAACTGGAAAATATCTGCCTTTCCAGAATATTTCTCAGAGAATAAAACGAAAATATGACATTGAAAAGATGTCAGAAGAAATGCCAGTTGAAGTCAATGTTTTTGATATAATAAACTACAAAGGCAAAAGCATTATCAATGAACCTTTTGAGGAAAGGAAAAAAATAATAAAAAAAATAGTTGAGTATGTCCCAAAAAAAATTGGGGTTGCAAAGAGCATTGTAACTGCAGATAAAAAAGAGGTTGAGAAATTTTACAAAGAGGCTATTAATTCAGGGAATGAGGGTTTAATGATTAAAAAGCTTGATGTCTCCTACAAGCCCGGTGGCAGAGTTGGATTTATGGTAAAGCTAAAAGAAACAAAAGAAAATCTTGATCTAGTTGTTGTAAATGCAGAATGGGGGGAGGGCAAGCGTTCAAAATGGCTTAGCAGCTATACACTTGCATGCATAGATGAAAATAACAATTTCCTTGAAATCGGAAAGGCAAGTACAGGCCTCAAGGAAAAGAAAGAAGAGGGCTTAAGTTTTGCAGAGATGACAGACTTGCTAAAGCCACTAATAAAGAAAGAAGAAGGAAAAGAGGTTGTTATTAAACCCAAGATTGTAATTGAGGTTGCATATGAAGAAATACAAAAGAGCCCTACCTATAGCAGCAGTTATGCGCTCCGCTTTCCTCGGGTGATATGTCTCCGTGAGGATCGAGGACCTAAAGACATCTCTACTTTAAAGATAGTAGAAAGTTTATATAATAAGCAAAAAAAATAAAATTATTTTTTCTTTGTTGCTTTACCATAAATCCAACGAAAATCTTTTGAATTTTTTAAGTATCTTTGATTTTCAAATTTCAAAACCTTTATATAATCAAACAAATACAAAACACTGGATTATGGTCAAAAAAACTAAAAGAGACGAAAAGAAAAATCCTGCAGAAAATGCAAGCATGAAGGGCAATCCTGCTGCTTTGCAGGGAAAAGCACTTGACAAGTTGCCTAAAGATGTGCAGGAAAAATTAAAATCAATAAAGACAAAACTAGAGAAATTCCAGAAAAGAGTCCTGGGTAAATTTGACAAGTATATTGTGGGGATTGCGTTATTACCCCAGCCAAAACCTAACGATCAAAAATCGACGGAACAAAAGCCAGTAGATAAAGATAAGATAAATGTCCTTGTTCTAGTGGATGATTCTGACAGCAAAAAGATGTCCAAGTTTGAGTTAAAAGATAAATTGACAGTTATAATGAATAATATTGCGCAGGAAATTGATAAAAATTTAACACCCCAGGCTGTAATTTTATCCGAACTATGGCAGAATTGCTATGATGGTAAATACGAGATGCTGCAATTGATTGCTTTATCTGTTCCAATTTTTGATAGGGGCATGCTTGCTGCAATAAAGATTGCGGAAGTCCACAAGACCATGGTTCTTAAGAAATTTGAAAAATACATTGTAAGCCATGTCCTCGCCGGTTCTTTAGTACAAGGTCGTGCAACTCCAACATCTGACATTGATGTCTGGATAGTTATTGATGATACTGATGTTAAAAAGATGACTAGGGCAGAGCTAAAAGATAAGTTAAGGGCTATTATAATTGGAATGGGCATTGAGGCTGGTGAGCTAACAGGAATAAAAAACAAGCTCAACATCCAAGTTTATATTCTGACAGATTTCTGGGACAGCCTAAGGGAAGCCAACCCAATAATCTTTACTTTGCTTAGGGATGGTGTGCCTTTCTATGATAGGGGAATTTTCATGGCGTGGAAGCAGCTGCTCAGAATGGGAAAGATAAAGCCTAGTGCAGAAGCTATTGACATGTTTATGGGTTCTGGCGAACAAATGCTGAAAAGGGTTGGGTTAAAGCTTAAGGATATAGGCATGGAGGATATTTATTATGCAATTTTAACACCTTCCCAAGCTGCTTTAATGCTGCATGGTGTTCCACCACCAGCTCCAAAAGAAACTGCTACTCTAATGAGAGAAATTTTCGTGCAGAAAGAAAAATTGCTAGAAGACAAGTTTGTAAAAATCTTGGAAAAAGTTATAGAAACAAGAAAAATGATTGAGCACGGAGAAAAGAAAGAAATAACAGGAAAAGAAATTGATGAGTTCTTAAATGAAAGCGATAAATACCTCAAAAGAATAAAAAGATTATTTACGCAGATAGAGAAGATAAAAGAAGAACAAGATATGGTGAAAGTCTATGAAACAATAGTCACTATAATTAGGGATGTTCTAAGAATAGAGGGCATTGAAAGGGTTGAAGACGAGGAAGTTGTAAAGGTGTTTGAAGATGAGATGATAAGCCAAGGAAAAATACCCGCAAAGTTTTTAAGGATTTTAAATGAGATAATTAAAGCAAAAAAAGACTACGATGAAAAGAAGCTTACAAGAGTAGAGGTAGAGAAGGTAAAGAAATCATCAAATGAATTTATAAAATTCTTGGTTGAGTATTTGCAGAGGAAACGTGGAAGAGAGTTAGAAAGGACAAAGATAAGAGTAAAGCATGGCAACAGATATGGGGAGGTTATTTTGTTGGGTGATGTGGCTTTTATAATACATGATATAGACCATGAGGAAAAGGAAATAAGCAAGGCAAGGATAAAAGAAGATGGAAGCTTAGGCACAACGCAAAAAAGCTCTTTGCAGGAGCTTGAAAAATCATTATCAAAAGTTGAAATACCTCCTAAAGTTTTCATTAAGGAGCCAATATTTGAAAATCTTAAGGATTTCTTTGGAAAGGATGTTGAGATTTTGGTGAATTATTAAGAAACCAGCAGAAATTGAAAACATTAAAAAATCGGAGATTTTCTAGGCTTCTGAAAACTGTGTTTTCAGAAACCTTTATAAACAAAACCTAGTTCCTCTTTCTTAAGCCCGAGTTCAATAAGAGCGCTTCTAGGGTTGCTTTAAGTGCTATATTCTCGGTTATTATTTGTAGAATGGCAGAACAGAAAACTCAGGAAAAGAAAGAAGATAATTTCAGGTATTTTGTAAGAATAGTAAATACAGATCTTGATGGAAACAAAAATATAGGCAATGCACTAAAAAAGATTAAGGGTGTAAGTTTCATGTTCTCTAATATGGTATGCAATCTTGCTGGCATAGATAAAATGGCTAAAACCGGCTATCTAAGTGATGAGCAAGTTAAAAAGTTGGACGAAGTTTTGAACAATCCATCAAAGTTTAATGTACCCAGTTGGATGCTTAATAGGAGAAAAAACTATGAAGATGGGAAAGATTATCATGTTACCGCAGGAGATTTATCTTTTGCAGAGGAAAATGATGTCAAGAGAATGAAAAAAATCAGGTCTTACAGAGGAGTAAGACACGGTATAGGTTTACCAGTCAGAGGTCAAAGAACAAAATCAAATTTCAGGAGAAACAAGGGAAAAGTATCATTAGGCGTCGCTAAAAAAGATACCACAAAAGCAGAAAAGGTTTGAACAATGAAAAAAATAAATTTTTTTCAAGCATAAAAAGTATTTCATGCTTTTTATACAATTAAAAAAATAAATCAAAATGGGATCTCCTAAAAAACAAAGAAAGAAATTTTCAAAGCCAACACATCCATGGCAGAAAGAGAGGATTTTGGCAGAGAAAGAACTATTGAAAGACTACGGCTTGAACAGAAAATATGAGATATGGAAGATGAACAGTATTCTGAAAAATTTTACTATGCAAGCAAAAAATCTCGTTACTGTTAAAAGCCTGCAAGTAGAGAAAGAAAGAAACCAGCTTTTAACAAAACTCTGTTCTTTAGGACTATTAGGTAAGGACGCTAAAATAGAAGATGTATTGTCCTTAACATTAAAAGATATAATGGAAAGAAGACTACAAACATTGGTCTACAGAAAAAACATGGCAAGCAGCATTAAACAAGCTCGCCAATTTATCATTCACGAGCATATTGTATTAAGCGACAAAACAATTACAGCACCATCATATATGGTGCCTTTAGTGGAAGAAAACAGCATACAATTTGCGCAAGATTCTGTTCTCTCTAACCCAAGCCATCCTGAAAGAGCAGCAGTTAAGATGGAAAAAGCAAGTAAGAAATCAAAAGAAAAAGAACAGGAAGGTGAAGTAGAAGCAAAGGGAAAATCAAAAGAAAAAGAAACAAAATCTGAGAAAAAACCGAAAGAAAAGAAAAAAGAAGTTCCAACAACTCATGATTTGAAAAAAGAAAAGAGAATAAGAAAAAAACAAGAAAAGAAACCAGAGGTTGGTAAGAAATAAAAATGGCAGAACGATGGGGAATTGCGCATATATATGCATCATATAACAATACTATAATCCACATAACAGATATTACCGGAACAGAGACAATAAGCAAAGCATCTGGGGGCATGGTTGTTAAGAGCGACAGGATGGAAAGTTCTCCAACTGCGGCAATGATTGCGGCAAAAAGGGCTGCAGAAGGGGCCATGGACAAGGGAATAAATTCAATTCATGTTAAGATACGGGCTCCTGGCGGGCATAATGATTCTACGGGGCCTGGTCCTGGTGCGCAAGCTGCTATAAGAGCGTTATCAAGAATGGGTCTAAGAATAGGTCTGATTGAGGATGTTACGCCCCTACCGCACGATGGCTGCAAGAAAAAAGGAGGCAGGCGTGGTAGAAGAGTTTGATTTCGTTAAACTCATTATAAAACTTGGAGGTAGAAAATGGAAATAAGGGTTTTATCAAACACTAAGGATGAGGAAAAGCTTTCATTTATTATTAAGGATACAACACCCGCTTTTGTAAACACATTAAGGAGAATTATGGTGGAAGAAGTCCCTACAATGGCTATTGAGGATGTGGAATTCAGAAAAAACAACTCAATAATGTATGACGAGATGATAGCACACAGGCTTGGCTTAATACCGTTAACAACAGACTTAAAATCATATAATTTGCCTGAGAACTGCAAGTGCAAAGGTGAGGGATGCGCTAGATGCCAGCTCAAGCTTACGCTCAAAGCATCAAAAGGCCCAGACATGATTTATGCTTCCGAGCTTAAAAGCAAGGATTCAGCGGTAAAGCCTGTTTATCCAAAAATGCCTATTGTAAAATTATTAAAAGGTCAATCTTTGGAACTAGAAGCCACTGCTGTTTTGGGTAAGGCCAAGGAACACGCAAAATGGAGCTCATGTCTCGCTTATTACAAGCATAAGCCAATTATAGAAATAGGGAATGTAAAAAATCCAGAAGAGGTTGTTGAAAAAACACATGGAAATGTTTTTGAGATAAAAAATGGAAAGCTTGAAGTTATTAAGGACAATTTGTTCAAATATGATCTTGCAGGTATTGTAGAAGAAGTATCGAAAGGGGAAGTTAAGGTCAAATACGATAACGACATCATTTTTTATGTAGAATCATGGGGGCAATTAAGCTGCAAGGAAATTTTAAATCATGCTTTGAAGATTTTTGATGAAACCTTTGATGAGTTTAATGAAGAGGTAAAGAAGCTCAAGTAGAAAATAAAAATTCAAAATATAAAAATAATAATTGATGGAAATGAAACGAACAGGTCCAACAAATCCATTACTTGAAAAATTAATTGGAGAATTGAAGAAAAGAAGCAATGAGCAGTCTATAAACTTGTGGAAAAGAGTTGCTTCTGACCTAGAGAAACCTACAAGGCAGAGGAGGGTTGTGAATTTATCAAAGATTAATAGATATACAAAGGAGGATGAAACCATAGTTGTTCCTGGCAAAGTTTTGGGATCTGGTGCATTAAATCATAAATTGACAATAAGTGCTTATCAATTTTCAGATCAAGCAAAAGATAAATTAGAAAAAGCAGGCGCTGAAATAGTATCGTTATTAGATATAAGTAAAGAAAAACCTAATGGGAAAAAAATAAAGATAATTGGATAAAAATAATTAAACAAGAATAATCAAAAAATATAATAATAAATATCTAAAATGATAATAGACGCAAACAACCTCATATTAGGGAGATTAGGGACTTATGCAGCTAAAAAAGTATTGTTAGGGGAGAAAATAGATATTGTTAATTGTGAAAGCTGTGTTATTACTGGTAGTAGGGCTAAAATTTTTAAGGATTATGATATTAAATTAAAAAGAGGTATACCTGCTAAAGGACCTTTTACTCACAGGATGCCTGACAGATTTGTTAAAAGATCAATTAGAGGAATGTTACCATACAAAAAGGAAAGGGGAAGAATAGCCTTTAAGAATATAAAATGTTATATGGGTGTTCCTGATAGTTTTAAAAATCAAAAATTTGATACAATAAAGGGCGCTAATGTTGAAAAAGTTCCGAACTTTAAGTATATAACCATAAAAGAAGTATGCAAACACATTGGTGCTAAAATATGAAAATCGTAACTGCTTCAGGAAAAAGAAAAAGAGCAGTAGCAAGGGCTACAATAAGAGCCGGGAACGGTTTAGTTAAGATAAATAATATGGTTTTGGATTTTTATGAGCCTAAGCTTTCAAGGTTAAAATTGAGGGAACCATTGATTATTGCGGGAGACCTTATCAATAAAGTAAATATAGATGTGAATGTTTTCGGCGGGGGCATTTCTAGTCAGGCGGACGCTTCCAGGTTAGCGATTGCAAAAGCTCTTGTAGAGTTTTCGAAAAATGATAAATTAAAAGAAGATTTTTTGAATTATGACAGAAATTTGCTTGTAGCGGATGTGAGGAGGAAAGAGCCTGCAAAGCCAAACAGGCACGGGCAAGCGAGGGCAAAAAGACAGAAGAGTTATAGATAAAATTATTAATAAAAATTAAACAAGGTGAATAAAAATGTTGATTCCAATTCGTTGTTGGTCGTGTTCAAAGCCAATAGGCCATTTGTGGGAAGATTTCAAAGGCAGACTCGAAAAAGGCGAAGACAAAAAAAAGGTTTTAGATGAATTAGGCCTGGAAAGGTACTGCTGCAGGGCAATTTTCCTAGGGCATGTGGATTTGATAGACACTGTTGCGCAGTTTAAGAAATTCTAAACAAAAAACTATAAAAACACTCTATGTTTCTTTAGTTAGATGGTAGACTTAAATAAAATAGCCAATAAATGGCAGAAGAAGTGGGAAGATAAAAAAATATTCAAAGTTAAGGAAGACAAAAAAAAGAAAAAATTCTATTGCCTGGAGATGTATCCTTATCCATCTTCAACATTGCACATGGGCCATTTGAGGAATTATTCTTTAGGGGATGCTCTTGCAAGGTTCAAGAGGATGAATGGATTTAATGTCATCTATCCGATGGGTTATGATGCTTTTGGGTTGCCTGCAGAGAATGCAGCTATCAAAAACAATGTTGATCCTGAAAAATGGACTTTGGACAATATTGACAAGATAAAAAAGCAGCAAAAAAGCTTAGGATTTAGCTATGATTGGTCAAGGCAAATACAGAGCTGCACAGAAGACTATTACAAATGGAACCAGTGGATTTTTCTTAAGTTTTATGAAAAAGGGCTTGCTTACAGGAAAAATGCAGTTGTGAACTGGTGCAATTCTTGCGGTACTGTTTTAGCAAATGAGCAGGTTATAGATGGAAAATGCTGGAGATGCAAGAATGATGTTGGAGAAAAAGAGCTAGAGCAGTGGTTCTTCAAGATAACAAAATATGCTGACCAGCTTCTTGAGGATTTGGATAAATTAGAGAATTGGCCTAAGAGAGTTAAGATAATGCAAGAAAACTGGATTGGGAAAAGTTATGGAGTAGATGTTAATTTTAAAATCAAGGACACTAAAAAAACAATTTCTACCTTTACAACAAGGAGTGATACCATTTTTGGTGTAACTGCCCTTGTATTTGCAGTTGAGCATCCAATGGTTTTAGAGTTGATAAAAGGAACTAAGTATGAAAAAAAGGTTATGGATTTTATAGCTAAAACTAAAAAGAAGAGTATGAAGGAAAGGATTTCTGAAGAAACAGAGAAAAATGGAGTTTTTATTGGAAAATACTGCATCAATCCTGTCAATAATGAAGAAGTACCAATTTATGTTGCTGATTATGCCCTAATTGAGTATGGAACAGGCGCT
This sequence comes from Candidatus Woesearchaeota archaeon, assembly GCA_030751755.1. Classification (GTDB taxonomy): domain Archaea; phylum Nanobdellota; class Nanobdellia; order Woesearchaeales; family GW2011-AR4; genus JACPJP01. The sequence goes on along the minus strand of JASMFO010000061.1, from coordinate 2,622 downwards.
GTTATGGTTGTCCCTGCCCATGATCAAAGAGATTTAGAGTTTGCTAGGAAATATAAATTACCAATCAGGGTTGTAATAACACCCAAGCAATATGAATTAAAGGCAGATAAAATGTCTAGAGCTTATGTTGAGGAAGGCATCCTAATTAATTCCAGCAAGTTTGATGGTATGGGCAATTTAAATGCAATTGAGGAAATATCAAAATGGATGGAAAAAAATAATTATGGAAAAAGAACAGTTCAATATAAGTTAAGAGACTGGCTAATTTCCAGGCAAAGGTATTGGGGGACTCCAATACCTATGGTTCATTGCAGTAAATGTGGTATTGTTCCAGTTCCTTATGAAGATTTACCAGTAAAGCTTCCAAAGAATGTTAAGTTTACCGGTGCTGGAAACCCTTTAGAGACCTCTGATAAATTTGTTAATGTAAAATGTCCAAAATGTGGTGAAAAAGCAAGAAGAGAAACAGACACAATGGACACTTTTGTTGACAGTTCATGGTATTTCTTCAGGTACTGCAGCCCTAAATTTGATAAAGCACCATTTGACAAGAAAGCTGCTGGATATTGGATGCCTGTTGACCAATATATTGGGGGAATAGAGCATGCTATATTGCATTTGTTGTATGCCAGATTCTTCACAAAAGCTTTAAGGGATTTAGGATTAACTAATGTTGATGAGCCTTTCTCGAGATTAATGACACAAGGCATGGTAATTAAAGACGGGGCAAAGATGAGCAAAAGTATTGGAAACGTAGTTGATCCTGTTGAGATAACAGAAAAATATGGACCTGATACAGGAAGATTGTTTATTTTGTTTGCGGCAATGCCAGAAAAGGAGTTAGATTGGAGTGACAAAGGAGTAAATGGAGCATATAGATTTTTGAATAGAATCTATAACCTGGTTAATGATAATATCAAAAATATTTCGGGGGATAGTTATGCAAAAGATAAACTGGATGAAAAAGACAAGTTTATTTTAAGCAAGATGCATTCTACAATAAAGAATGTTACAGATAATATTGAAAACTTTAGGTATAATTCTTCTATAGGCAATATAATGGAATTTGTAAATGAGCTTTCCAAGTATTCAGGTAATAAAAAAGTATTTGGAGAATGTGTCAAGAATTTAATATTGTTGTTAAATCCTTTTACACCCCATATATCTGAGGAGTTGTGGAGCAAAATAGAAGGCAAATCCTTTGCTTCTCTGCAAAAATGGCCATCATATGATGAGAGCAAGATTGACAAGCAAGCAGAAGCTTTAGAAGAAGTTTTAGAAACTACTAAAAAGGACATTTATTCTGTCATGGAGCTTGCAAAGATAGAGAAGCCAAGCAAAATAAGAATTTTTGTTGCTGAAGCATGGAAGTATAATTTTATAAAAAAACTGAAGAAAGAGATGGAAAAAACAAGAAATGTTGGAGAGATAATGAAAGCATTTTCAAAAGATTTCGGAACTTATATGAAAGAGATTTCAAAAATGATTCCTAAGCTTGCTAAGGATGAAACTAAGCTGCCAAAAGTTGTTATTGACAGGAAAAAAGAAATAGAAGCATTGAAAGGCTCATTAGATAATTTTAAGCAAGAGTTTGGTTGTGATATGGAGATTATTGATGGAAAAAGTGATGAGGAAAAGGCTAAACAAGCTATGCCGGGTAAAGTTGCTATTTTGATTGAATAGTTTTTCTACAATGAATAATAGTGCAAAAATTATAATTAATAAAATGAATATTATCGTTTTGGGGGCTGGGGCAATTGGAAGCCTTTATGGAGCAAAACTATCAAAGCTAAATGATGTTACATTGGTTGCTAGGCAGAAGCATATTAACAAGATAAATAATGATGGATTAAAGATTGTTGGTATTGAAGAGAATGTGTATAAATTAAAAGCGACAGCAAAAATTGAAAACATTGAGAATAACACATTGATTTTGTTAACTACTAAGGTGCATGACAACAAAAAGGCTATAGACCCCATTAAAGATTTAATTAAAAAAGATACAATAATTCTGTGTATGCAAAATGGTCTTTATAGCGAAAATATAGTAAAATCCATAGTTGGTGATAGATGTTTAGTACTAAGAGGCATTACTAATGTAGGTGCTACTTTTTTAGAACCGGGAAAGGTTCAATTCAGCAATCTAAGCTCTACAAAAATAGAAAATAGTAATATAAGTGAGGAATTAGCTGAAAATTTTGATAAATGTGGATTAAAGTGTTCGGTTTCTGAAAATATTAAGCAAGATATATGGAAAAAATTGATACTTAACTGTGTGCTTAATCCTGTTTCTGCAATATTAAGGGTAGAAAATGGAAAAATTGCTGATGAAAGGCTAAATACATTAAAAAAGTCGATTGTAGATGAATGCTTAAAAGTTGCTGAGAAAGATGATGTAAGGTTTGATATAGATTTTGTAAAAATAATAAATGATGCGATTAAAGACTCTAGAAATTTGTCTTCAATGCACCAAGATGTGCTTAAAGGCAAAAAGACGGAAATTGATTATCTGAATGGTGCGGTTGTTGAGCTAGGCAAAAAATATGGAATCAAATGCCCTGTCAATGAGGCTTTGGTTGTGATTGTTAAAGGGATGGGAAAACAATAAAAAATATAAACAAT
>JASMFO010000060.1 GCA_030751755.1 Candidatus Woesearchaeota archaeon | reverse complement strand
GGAACCCAAGGTGCCCCTGTTGCTGTAACAAGTATTGTTCAGGAAGCTGCTACAGATAAAATACAATTCAAGATTACTATAAACAATGTTGGTGTTGGTGATGTAATAAAAACTGGTGATAGTAATAACAAGGAGGAAGATTGTCCTCCTGAGACTGCGGCTGTGTCTACTTTGGATAGATGCAATCCTTTAGGTTGTGGTAAATTGGACAGAAAAGATTTTGACAGAGTGAAACTAACAAAAGTTCAGATTGGAGATGTGAATTTATTAGGTGGGGAAAAATGCAGTCCTTTTGCTGATGGCACTGAAGATATCATAAAGCTTTTTAACGGAGAGGGGTTTGTGATATGCACCTTAACTGTATCAGAATTGGGAGGAGGTGTTCAATCTGCTTATACAACACCACTAAACATAGAGTTAGAATATAATTACAGATCGACAATTTCAAAGCCAATAAAAATATCAAAGTTGACTACTGTGGGTGGTTAATTACTTTTTAAGTGACTGTACTTATTTAGAAAGATTTAAATAATAGAAATAAAATGAAAGAGGCTGGTATGAAATGAATCGAGAAAAACATATAACTTTTATTGTTTTCAGTATAATTCTCTTATTGTTTATAGCAGGATGTGGTGGTGGAGAGGTTACTGGAGGAGCTCCAACAACACCATTTCTGGAAGGAACACAAGGCCTGGCTATAGGATTTTTAGAAGGCAGCCCGCCAGATGAGGTTACAGATGGCGATATTTTTCCTTTCCAAGCCATAATAAGCTTGAAAAATATGGGAGAATCTGATGTTGCAACAACAGACGCCAATGTAAGCTTAATAGGTTTCTTGCCATCTCTTTTTCAATCAGATTCTCCTGCTGATTTTGAGGATAAGGATTTGATTGCTAAACAGTCATCTGAAGAACTTAAAGCGAGGCAAAGAGATTCTGAAGGAAATATTATTGAATCTGTAGAGATGATTTTGACATTTCCAACTGACACTAAATCTTTCCAATACAAAGACGAACTGCCTGGAAACACTCCCTTTATTTTTAGAGCAGATGTCTGCTATAAATACCAGACAAAAGCAGTTTCGGAAATTTGTGTGCTAGCAAATCAGGTTGATGTGGCTGATGATGCTATATGTGCTCCTAGCGAGTCAAAAGCTGTTTTTAGCTCTGGAAGCCCAATTCGAGTTACTGGATTCAGGCAGAATGTTGTTGGGAAAGATAAGATTCAATTAAGTTTTGATGTAGCACATACTGGGTCTGGTGATGTTTTTGATCCGACAATTACTGCCGAGTGCCCAAAAACCCCAAGAGATAGGAGGACAAAAGAGGATGTTATTAATATCACTGTTGATACAGGGCTTACAACTGCTACATTAAATTGTGTTGGACTAGGTGACGTTGCTGGTGCTACTGCTAAACAAAGAGGACCTGTTAAGTTGGTTAATGGGAGAAGAACTGTAACATGCACACAAGGCCTTGATGCTGGCAGGACTGATTTCAAAAAATCTGTTGATGTGACTTTAGATTTTAACTACCTTAGCAGTGCAGACAAAGAAATTCTGGTTAAGCATGTGATTAGTTAATAATTTTCTATTTCTTTTTTGAATTATTTTAGAAAGCTTTAAATAAAGATATATTAAATTAAAAATAATCTTAAGATGCTGCAAAAAAAACATATAACCTTGATTGTTTTTGGTGTAATTCTCTCGTTGTTTATAGCAGGATGTGGTGGTGGAGAAGTTACTGGAGGTGATTCAACAACACCATTTCTGGAAGGAACACAAGGTCTAGAGATAGGGTTCTTACAAGGTTCACCGCCAAAAGAGATTAGTGACATCACATTCCCTTTTGATGTGGTAGTAAGCTTAAAAAATCAGGGAGAACATGATGTAGCAGTAAATGATGTTAGGGTTAACCTAATGGGCATTTTACCATCTGATTTTGATACAACTAACGCCGAACTAACAAATGCACACCCAGACGCTGCCTTAACTTCAAGGAAAAAGGATTCTGAAGGTAATGTTATAGATGCTGTGGAAGCTTATGCTACCTTTCCAAAAGATGATACTAAGTTACAACTTCAACCGGGTGTAATTTCGGGAAATGTAAATTTTGTTTTCAGGGCTGATGTCTGCTATAAATACAAGACAAAGGCAACATCACAAATTTGCGTATTAAAGAATTTAGTTAGTGTGGCTGATGATGCTATTTGCAGCCCCACCGAATCAAAATCTATTTTTAGTTCTGGCAGCCCGATTGATATTACTTCATTCAGGCAAGGTGTTGTTGGAGAGGATAAGATACAGTTCAGCTTTGACATAGTGCATTCTGAGTTTGGTAATATCTTTGAACCTAAGACTCCCACTGCTACTGTGGGTTGCCCTAAAGACTCTAGTACTAGAAGATTGGAAGAGGATAAGGTTAAGATTACTATCAAAACAGGGATTGCAGAAACTTTGAAATGTTCTGGAATAGGTTCTACAACTGACGGAACCTTGGCAGACAAAGAGATTAAATTGGTCAATGGAAAAAGAACCATGACCTGTACACAGGATCTTCCTGCCAGTAGTGATAGGAATGATTATGAAAAAAGTATTGATATAATTGTAGATTTCAACTATCTTGATAAGATAGATCAAACTGTCCTTGCTAAACATATAGGATAGGAAGACAATAAGTTCTTTTTGACTATTTTTTAGCCCCGTAAAGCACAAACTGGCTTAATAAAGCCTCTAATTGTATAAACTCATCAGAGCCTTCTGTCATCCTGAATTCTATTTCTCCGCATTTTTCCATCAGAAGCATTTTCTTTTCGTTATCTAGGTTTAGATTTAGAATTTCCTGTTGTATCTGCTTTATTATATCCATTCCGGAAAGGCCATAGTTAAGCATTACATCCATTAATTTGTTTCTCGCATCAATAAACTTGTTTTGCAATGCTAATTTTAAAACTTCATCAACCTCCTTTGGCTTTGCCACAGATGCCATTGAATATATAATCTCTTCTGTTATATCTTTGCTTATTGCTGCTGAACTTTGCAAGACATTATTTATTTTTCTTGCATCACCTTCGCTTATGTTGAATAATGCTTCTTTGGCTTTCTCATTGATTTTAATGTTTTCATCCTTTTCGATTTTTTCGATTACTGCAAAAATTTCTTTTTTTTCTAAGGGCTTGAAGCGAAACATTGCACATCTGCTTTGTATGGGATCAATAATCTTTGAGGAATAGTTTGCAGATAAAATAAAACGGGTTGTTTGGGTATAATTTTCCATTGTTCTTCTTAATGCCTGCTGGGCTTCTCTTGTCAGTGCATCGCATTCATCTAAATAAATAATCTTGAATGGAACATTTCCAATTGCTCTTGTCCTTGCAAAATCTTTTACCTTATTCCTTATTATGTCTATGCCTCTTTCGTCAGAAGCATTTAACTCCAAGAAATTCTGATGCCATGAATCTTTAAACAGGTTTTTTACTATGACTAATGCTAAAGTTGTTTTTCCTACTCCGGCAGGACCGGCAAACAGCAAATGGGGTATATTCTGCAGCTCAACAAATGCTTTTATTCTCCTTACTATCTCTTTCTGCCCTTTTATTTCTGAGAATTCTTTTGGCCTGTATTTTTCCGTCCAAATAGCGCTGTCCATAGTAGAGAAAGAATGAATGTCAATTTAAATAATTATTGAAAATTAAGAATGGGGTTAAATTATATCCTCTTCTGCAATAACCATAAAGTCTCCCATGGCAATTACTGCGCTGAAAGGTATCAAAATATGTCCTTCTTTGTCTTTTTCAAGCTCTAGCTTAGCTGTATAGGATGTTGGATTATGTAAAACTAAATGAATTAGCTCTCCAGAACGTGTCTCAAACACTAAATCACCTACTTCACCAAATCTTTTCCCTGTTTTGCTAACAATTGTTTTGCCAATAAGCTGTTTTGAAAATTTCTTATCTTCTTCTGCCATAATACCCCTCACGAGTAAATATTGCTAATTAAAATAACTTAAGTTATATATAAACTTTTTGATTAGAATTTATTGAAGTTCTGACAATAAAGTGCTAACTTCTGCCTCGTTATAGCACGTTTCCTTTAAACCACAAGTAGTGCATTTATTCTTGTTCTCGCAATAGCCAGGAGGTTCTTGATTTTTCAATAACTCCTTTATTTCTTTCACTAAGTTTGCGATTTCTTCCTTCATGAAAGGGTTGATTACTATGTGCCTTGTTTCTTTTGCATCGAGGTAATTGACAAACCCTTCCTTTACTTGTGTTTTGAATCTTTCTTCAAGCATCATTGCATAAGCTATGATCTGTATTCTATGCCCGGGCCATATGCCTTCTTTTGGCATTTTTCCTGTTTTAAGCTCGATAGGAACATATCCATTTTCATATACCTCTATTCTGTCTATTATGCCTCTTAATTGCAGCTCATCAGACTCAACACGCTGTTCTGAAATAATTTTTGGTGTTAATCTTTCCCATAACTCATTACCATAAAGATTATACTTTTGTATAAAATCAAAAATATTCTTTGCCCTTGTTTCTGCTTCACCCAAAATTAAGGGCCATGTTTTTTTAAACACATCTACAATATCAAGATTTACCCCCTTTATTCTCGATTTATTTTTTATTATCTTTTCCCTCAATATTCTTGAATAGAAGCCTTTGTATATGGCTATTAAATCATTGTATTGTGCTTTATCCTTAATTGATGTGACTATCTTTTCCTCTTGTTGATTTATAAAATCATAGATTTCATGCCTTAAAGAGCCTAAAACAATACTTTCCTTTGGAGGTTCTTCTAAAGCCAAAACCCGCTGCAGAAAGAGTTTTCTTGGGCAGAAAAGATAAGAGCTGAGCATAGATACAGAAATTTTCATATCGCTGTATAAACCCTATCGATTTAAAAATCTTATGCGCGAATGTCCAGTGGTACATTATATCATTATTCATTAAATATTTAAATATCAATGAAAATAATAGAAATTATGAATATTAAACAAAGATTTGATCTAATAAAAAGAAATACCCAGGAAATCCTTACAGAGGATGAATTAACCCAGTTATTGAAAGAGAAAAAGAATCCCAGAGCATATATTGGTTTAGCGACAACAGGAAAAGTTCATATTGGCTATTTTATACCTATGATTAAAGTAGGAGACTTCCTTAAGGCAGATTTTAAATTCACAATACTTTTGGCAGATATACATGCTCATTTGGATGATCAAAAAGCTCCTTTCGACCTACTAGACCGTAGAATCAAATATTATAAGGAAATTATTTCTGCTATGATAAGTGCTTTAGGGATAAACACAAAAAATCTTGATTTTAAAAGAGGAAAAGATTTTGAGCTAGACAAAAACTACACCTTAGATGTATACAGATTGGCAGCCTTAAACACATTTGACCGGTGCAAAAGAGCAGCTGCGGGTGTTGTAAGATTCGGAGAAAATCCAAAATTGAGCGGTTTTATATATCCCATATTGCAAACTTTAGATGAGCAGTATATGGATATGGATGTTCAGTATGGAGGCATAGACCAAAGAAAGATTTTAACATTTGCAAGAGAAAATCATCCAAAACTGGGTTACAAGCCAAGAGTTGATGTTATGACACCTATGCTTCCGGGGCTCCAGGGCTCTAAAATGTCATCTTCTGAAGAAGGTTCTAAAATAGATTTACTAGATTCACCAGAAATAGTAAGCAAAAAAATACAAAAAGCCCACTGCCCTATTGCTGTAGAAGACAATGGAGTATTAGCTTTCTTAAAATATGTAATTATGGTTAATAAAAAAGACAACAACGAAAAATTAAAAATAAAAAGGCCGAGTAAATTTGGAGGTAATATTACTTACAGCAATTATGAAAAACTGGAAAAAGATTATTTAAATAATAAAGTCCACCCAATGGACCTTAAAAACACTGTTTCTGAAGAAGTTAATAAATTACTAGAGCCAATTAGAAAGAAAATGGAAGGTAAGGAAGATTTAGTAGAGGAAGCTTTTCCGAAGTAGGCCATAACTATTTCTGCTCTATAACAACAAGAGTATAGTTTTTATTAAGATATTTTCTTGCAGCCCTCTTGACATCATTAATTTCAACTCTTTTTATATTTTTAATATAATTATCAGCTAATGAAGCGTTTTTTATTGTTTCCCAGAAGGCAATATTATCTGCTTTTTGAAAATTATCTTCCATACTAATGGTGTGATTGCCTTCAATATAGTTTTTTGCTTCCTCGACATCATTTTTCCTAACATTATTAAGCTTTCTGAATTGCTGCAAGATTATTCCTTTTGTTTTTTCTATATTTTTCTTATCAAGGCCAGCAAAAACAGCAAAATAGCCATAATCCCCCTCATTTTCATTCAAAACCCCAACTTGGTATGCCAAGCCGCGCTTATTTCTTATTTCGTCAAATATCCATCCAGACTGCCCTTTACCCAGGATAGCAGATATAACGTCCAAGACATAACTATCTTTATGTATCCTGGAAACCGATTTGTAACCTAATATCATATAAGAACTGACTGTTTTTCTTTTCTCAACAAATTTCTTTTTTCTTTTTTGTAATGGCTCTTTTATATTTTTTCTTAGAGCTAATTTCTTAGGTTTCAAATTATCAAAATATTTCTCTATTTTTTCTTTTACATGATTTACATTCCCAACAATAGAAATAACCATATTATTTGGAACGTAGTGCTTATTGTAGTAGCTATCTATAATTTTTCTGTCAAGACTTTTAATAGCCTCTATAGTCCCATAGGTTGGGTTTTTTGTTGGATGCTTCTCAAAAAGAGTTTTCTGAAACAAAATCCACTGATGCTGCCTTGAGTCATCAGTAACCAGGTTTATTTCTTTAAATATTACTTGCTTTTCTTTTTCGATTGTTTTTTTGTTGAAAAGAGGATTTGCAACCATGTCAGAAAGTATATCGAGGGCTTTCTCAAATCTTTTATTTATTATTTTAATGAAAAAGGCAGTTCTATCATTAGAGGTATATGCGTTAAACTCGGCCCCATATTTTTCAATCTCGCTTGCAATTTTTCTGGAATTTTTTCTTTTTTTGGTTCCCTCAAACAGCATATGCTCAAGAAAATGGGATATTCCGCTGATTTCTTTGCTTTCATCGTTAGAACCTACTTTAAATATTACCTCAACTGCGACTGATTTTGAAGAATTCTTCTCAAAAATTATTGTTGTGCCGTTTTTTAATCTGTATTTCTCCATTTTAATCAAAAGATTTATATCGTTTTAATATCTTTTCTTTTTTAATGAAAATTAAAGAACTCCAGAAGGTTTTGGAAGAAAAACAGTTTGATCTTGCATTATTCTATAATCTAGGGATGGAAACAAATCCAAATATGTTCTATTTTTCTGGTTACAATGGTTTAGGGGCTTTGGTAATACCTAAAAAACAGAGACCCTTCCTCATAGTTCCGGAAATGGAATTTCAAAAGGCAAAAAAATCAATGATAAGGAAAGTTTATTCGATGGATAAAAAGAAATTTTTTGAATCCGTGCACTCTATAATTAAAAGAAATAAAATAAAATTGGAGACGATAGCAATAGACAACAACAATTTTGCTTTAAATGCTTATAAATATTTTAAAAAGCAGTTCAAGGGATCAAAAACAAAGGATGTTTCTTTAGACTGTCTAAAACTGAGACAGATTAAGAAGGCAAAAGAGATACAAATAATTAAGAAAGCGTTTAATTATGGAGATAAAATATTGAAAAAAGCGTTAAATAACTTTAAAGATTTCGAAACTGAATCTCAAGCGGCTGCGTTTCTCGAATATGAGTCAAAAAAACTTGGATTGGGGATATCTTTTCCACCAATTGTTGCTTCAGGAAGCAATGGAAGCATGCCACATTATGAGCCAAGGAATACAAAACTAAAAAAAGGCTTTTGTATGATAGATTTTGGTGTAAAGTATAAAGGCTATTGCACAGATATAACGAGAACAGTATACTTAGGAAGTCCATGCAATAAAGAGAAACAAGTCTACAATTTCTTACTCGATATACAAAACGGTATTATCAAAGAAATAAAAATAAATGACTCCTGCAGCAAGATATATGGGAACTGTTTAAAAAGCATGAAAAATTATTCGAAATATTTCATTCATGGGCTGGGTCATGGTATTGGGGTGGAAATCCATGAGTTGCCTAATTTAACTTTAAACTCAAAAGATAAAATAACAGAAAATATGGTTTTCACAATAGAGCCTGGAATTTACATACCAAAACTATTTGGAATAAGGATTGAGGATACAACGTTAATGAAGAAAAAACCTTTAGTTTTGACTAAAGTGACGAAAGATTTATTAATTGTTTAAAAATACATTTTTTTATGAAATACGACGAAAAGAAGTTTTATTCTTCTGTAGATGAGTATAAAAGGATTTTAGGTAATATTAAATCTAAATCTTTTTTAGTGGTTTTTGATGTAAGAAATAAAAATGCTTTTTTTTCTATTGCTCCTTTGTCCAGGGCAATACACGAATTAGGTGCTGATATGAATGTCTTAGGGATAGACAAGAAATCAGAGTCGTTAGCTGCCTTAAAGGATGTATGGAAGGTTTTCAGACAAAACAAAAATAAGAAATCAGAAGCACTTATGGATTTCATAGAGGAAACAGAAAAAAAGACAAAAGGAAAATTTATAAGTTTATTTAAAGGGCCGGATTTTACTTTGGAAGCCAAGGAATTTGGTTTTGAAGGGCATTTTACCTTGCCATTTAAGGATGGGTGGTTTAAGCAGCATAGGGGTGAAGAATTAAATGAAACTTGCAAAAAAATATGGAAAGATGTCTATAATTTAAAGAATAATGAAAAAGTTGCTGTTGGTTTTGTTTTAGTTCAAAAAGAGGATATGCTCGGGCATCCATTAGAAGATTATCTTGATTCTTATGCTATTGCGTGGCACATGAAACTTAATTGTAATGCTGCTGCTACAATGGGAGCCTACACCCAAGCAAAGTCTATGCTTCATAATAGTGAAAAAATCTCAGAGTTAAGAACTACATTGTTGGGTTGTGAGCTATGCAAAAATGTAGATGAGCCTGTTTTTAAAAAATACAAAAAATTGTCAGGATTGTTAAATTTAGGAAGAATCAAGGTTATTGATGCTTCATTTTTTGTAGTAGGGAAGGGGTATTCTGGCAAGCATATTTTTGGAGAGAGTATTGGCTACCCTTGTTTAAATAAAAAGACAAGGTGGCAGAGCCCGGGGCAGATGGTATACAAGCTTGATTTTTATCCCCAAACGGAATTAGATGATCGAGACCCATTAGCGAGAGTTGGATTTACTGAAACTCTGCCAATCAAGGTTTTCATTGAAACGTGCAATATTGACTGGGAAAAAATGAGAGAAAGAAATTATAAAATTAAAGAAATCGCCGATAAGTGTAAATCAATCAGGGTTGTTGGGGAAAATATCGATGGTTTTAAGACAAATTTTGAAGTGGGATTAGTTAAAAGAGATGGTGTTCATAGGTGGGTAAGAACCTCTGATACTGATGTCAGGGAAAAGATTAATTCTGAGTTTTTGAAAAGGACCGGGATAAAGGCAGGAACAATGGCCAATTTGCCTGGGGGAGAGGCTTTTGTAACTCCAGAATATGTCAAGGGCACTATTGTGGGAGATGTTGTCATAAGCATTGACCAAAGTTATTTGCTGTCTGATAAAGATCCTTTGGTGATAAAATCTGATGGCAAGAAGTATAAGATAATTTCTGGTCCTAAAGATATAATAAAGAAGCTACAAGAGAAAAAGAAAGAAGCCTGGGAGATGATCTTAAATCAGGAGAGGTTCAAGAGCCAGCCACAGGAAATTATTGATTTGAAAAAGAGAAACTTCAACATGATAAATGAGTTTGCAATAAATACGAATCCCAGCGCGAGGCTATGTGACTATCTTATTGTTAATGAGAAGATAGCAAGAATGATTCATATTGCGCTAGGAAGTGGTTTTGAGCCAGACAGGGCAACAGAATACCATACAGACATTGTTATTAACAGCCCTAGGCAGAAAATGGATATTCATGGTGTTGATGAAAAAGGCAACAAATATTGGATTATAAAGAAGGGGGAATTTGTTGTTTAGGCTAAAATGATCAAGTCTGTCAACATTGTTCTTAAAAAATGCCTGAATCTGAAAAAAAATGAAAAATTATTGATAGTTACGGATTCTAAGTTGTATTCTATAGCAAAGCTGTTTTTTGATGCTGCAAATAAAATTACCCCTAGTGTAAAATTGATTAAAATTCCTATCCCAAAAGTTAATGGAACTGAACCACCTAAAGAAATAGCAAAGGAGATGCTAAAATATGATGTTGAGCTTCTTATAACAACTAAATCTTTAAGCCATACAAAAGCAAGGAAAAATGCGTGTGATAACGGTGCAAGGATAGTTACAATGCCTGGGATTACAAAAGGCATTATTAGCAGAACATTGGACATAAATTACAACAAATTAGAAAAAATAAATAATAAAATTGCAAGTATAATTGATAAAGGTAAAGCTGTTAGAATAAGAACAAATTTAGGAACTGGTATTAGTTTTAGTATCGAAGGAAGGAAAGCCTTTGGGAATGATCCTGGATTGTTTAAAAAAAAAGGCTCTTTTGGAAACCTTCCTACTGGGGAGATATTTGTTGCTCCGGTTGAAGGGACTGCTGAAGGTATTTTTATTGTTGATGCTTCTTTTGCAGATATCGGCAAACTAAAGAACCCAATAAAAATTTATGTTAGGAAAGGTTGTGCTGTAAAATTTATCGGTGAAAAGGCAAAAAAGCTTTTGGATTTGCTAAATTCTGTTGGTAGAGGAGCAAGAAATATTGCAGAGTTTGGTATAGG
>JASMFO010000059.1 GCA_030751755.1 Candidatus Woesearchaeota archaeon | reverse complement strand
CAAATTGGCTGTCCAGGTTGCTCATGCTTCCTTAGATGCAGCTTCGAAATCAGACAAAAAAATAGTGGATAAATGGAAAAAGCAAGGCGCTAAAAAAATTGTTTTGAAAGCTGCTGATGAAAAAGAATTGTTTAAGTACATGTCGATGCTGGAAAATGAAGGCATCAAAGTAGCTTTGATCAAAGATGCAGGCCATACAGTTGTAGAGCCGGGAACAATTACATGTTTGGGTATAGGCCCAGATTTAGATGATAAGATTGATAAAGTTACTGGAAAATTGAAGATGGTATAGTTAGATATTTAAATAATCATTAATTCTAGAATCGTTTTATTGGGCCTATAGCTCAGTCTGGTAGAGCGCGAGACTCTTATTGCCAACAGAGTTGTCAATCCGTCAGCCGTTGGCTGAAGTAATCTTGAGGTCGGGGGTTCGAATCCCTCTGGGCCCATTAGGACCAGAGGCTAGGAAATCTTTGATTTCCCACTGTCTCTGGGCCCATTTATTTACTCACAAATTCCTGCAAAGCATTGTAAGCCTTCATGGAATCCTTCTTGCCCAGGATAAAGGTTAGTTCTGTCATTGTTGAGACTATTTCATAAATGTTTATCTGTTCCCAAGCTAATTTTCTTATTGCGGTAAAGATGACTCCAGGAGTTGTAAGAAAGTTTTTTCCTTCAAATACAACTGTCAGTGCAACCAAGTCAAACTCTTTATTGAGGATTTTTTCACCCTTCAGAAAATTAGGGAGCTTGTTCTTATATTTTTCATTAGTAACAATGCTCACTTCATTGCTTCCTAGAATAATATTCAATGTGTCTCCCTTTCCAAAATTAACCAAGCTATATAGATTTTTTATTTTATTCAATAAATTGCTGGATTTGACAATATTAAAATCAATTATATTTGTTCTAACTATGATTTCTCCCTGAAATTTAAATTTCTTAATCTTTTTGTCAAAATCCTGCAGTTCCTCCTCATACCTCCTTAAGGCCATTATAATAGCCGATTCCTTCACTTTCTTTTGCAACTCACGTTCAATTTCAGGCTTCAACTGTTCAGCAAGATTGCCGTAACTAATAAGATTCTTGCACATAGCCTCAAGCAAAAATGTATTTTCACTTACAATTTTCTTGACTAAATGACTTACGGTTACCATTCAAAATGCCCTTGCTTAATTTGTTATCATAATAACATAATGTTTATATAATATATAAATGTTTCTATTTTTAAAATGGGAAGATATAGCTCTGTAGGAATATGTAAGTTGTGTTGGAAAGATAAATTTAAAAACATTATATTTTCTCCTGATTGCACAGACTTAATGTCTGACTTTTCAGACAAGTAAGGGGGTGTGGTTTTGTTTAATAGCAGTATTTGGATTATCAATGAAATGATATAATTAATAAAATGAACCTAGCAATAATTGGTTACGGGAAGATGGGACATGAGATAGAAAAGGTTGCTAAAGATAAAGGCATGACTGTGAGGACTATTGACTCTAGTGCGGAAGATGTAGATTACAAAGAGATTAATGAAGAATCATTGGGTGGTGTGGATGTCTGCGTGGATTTTACACATCCAGACTCAGTAATTGGAAATATTGAAAAAATCTCAAAGTTCAAAAAAAATATTGTTGTAGGAACTACAGGATGGTACGACAAGACGGAAGAGGTAAAAAAGGTTATTGAAAATGCAGGAACAGGCCTTATATGGTCAGGCAACTTTTCAGTAGGCGTTAATGTTTACTTCAAAATAATTGAAAATGCAGCGAAAATAATAGATAAGCTTGACGATTATGATGTGTTTGTGCATGAGTTTCATCACAATCAAAAAGCAGACAGCCCATCAGGAACAGCAGTAATGCTTGGAAAGATATTGACAGATAATATAGCAAGAAAAAGCAAAGTAGTAACAGAAGAATTAAAAAGAAAAATTGAGCCAGCTGAGCTTCATGTGTCTTCAACCAGATCTGGAACAATTCCAGGAACACATATTGTAGGTTTTGACAGTGTTGCAGACACAATTGAATTAAAGCATACTGCAAGAAGCAGGCAAGGGTTTGCATTAGGTGCTGTAATGGCAGCTGAATGGTTACAAGGCAAAAAGGGATTTTACGATATAGATGATATGATGAAAAGTATTGTTCAATAAATAAAAACAATCAATCAAAAAACAATAAAATATTTCAATAAAAAATTTGATAATAATAACAAGAATGTAAAAAATCTTAATGGAGGATTGATAAAAATGTTTAAAGGTGCTATGACGGCTATTGTAACGCCATTTACTGAAGATGGAAGTATAGATGAAGGGGCATTAAGGGGGCTTGTAAACTTTCAGATTGAGAATAAGATAGGGGGCATTATACCGTGCGGAACGACTGGGGAAAGTCCTACACTTGAGCATGATGAACATAAAAAAGTTGTACAGACAGTAATAGATGCTGCAAATGGAAAAACAAAAGTCATTGCAGGAGCTGGAAGCAATTCCACAAAGCATGCAATTGACCTTACAAAACTGGCAGCTGATTTAGGGGCAGATGCAACTCTGCATGTATGCCCTTATTACAACAAACCAACACAAGAAGGGCTGTTCAGGCATTTTAGCGCAATTGCAAAATCCGCTGACCTTCCAGTTGTTGTTTATAACATCAAAGGGAGGACTGGAATCAATATGGAAACTGTTACTCTAGCAAGGCTTGCAAAAGAGCACTCAAATATTGTTGCAGTAAAAGAAGCATCTGGAGATATTAATCAAATGCAGGATGTGCTAAACACTTTGCCAAAAGAATTTGATGTTTTAAGCGGAGATGATAAAATGACTTTTCCATTGATGAATATAGGTGGTAGAGGAGTAATTTCAGTAGCAAGCAATATAATTCCAGCAGAAGTAAGAGAGCTTACACAGCGTGCTTTGAATGGAGACTTGCAAAAGGCAGAAGAAATTCATAATAAGTTTCTTCCATTATTTGAAGGAATTTTTATAGAGACAAATCCATTACCGATAAAAGCAGCTTTGGCCATGAAAGGCATGATTAAAGAAGCTTACAGGCTGCCAATGTGCGAGATGCAAGCAGAGAACAAGGAGAAATTAAGAAAAATGCTGGAGGATTTTGAGGTTTTGGATGTTCTTAAAGTAACTTAATTTCTTTCATTATTTTTATTTAAGGTTTTTATGAAGATGATGGGGTAAACAAATGGCTAATAAGAAATTACTATTTACGAAGAAGCAGATTGCGGAAATAATGCAAAAACATCCTACGCCTTTTCATATCTATGATGAGGCTGGAATTAGAGGTAACGCTAGGCAATTTAAGAAAGCCTTTAGCATTCTTCCGGGGTTTAATGAGTTTTTTGCAGTCAAAGCGCTACCCAACCCTTTTATCATGGGGATTTTGAAGGAAGAAGGATTTGGGGCTGACTGCAGTTCCTACCCAGAACTATTGCTAGCAGAAAAAATTGGATTGCAAAAAGAGAATATCATGTTTAGCTCAAATGACACTCCAGCTACCGAATACAAGAAAGCTCGCGATTTAGGTGCAATAATCAACCTGGATGATATAAGCCATATCCCTTTTTTAGAGAGCGCTGCAGGATTTCCGGATTTGATCTGCTTGCGCTTCAATCCAGGGCCTGCAAGGAAAGGCAATATAATAATTGGTGATCCAAAGGAAGCAAAGTACGGCTTTACCCGCGAGCAGCTTTTTGAGGGTTATAGGATACTCCAAGAGAAAGGCATCAAAAGATTTGGTTTGCATACTATGGTAATTTCAAATGAGCTTAATCCGGATTTTTTCATAGAGACAGCAAAAATGATGTTTGAACTAGCTACAGAAATAAAAGAAAAATTAGGGATAAAACTAGAGTTTGTTAATTTAGGCGGCGGTTTAGGAATTCCTCAGAAACCAGAGGAAAAAGCTTTGGATTATGATAAACTAGCTGCAGGAATAAAGAAAGCTTATGATGAAATTATTGTTAAAAATAATCTGGATGGAATAAAAATTTTCATGGAATGCGGCAGGGTAATAACCGGACCATATGGCTACCTAGTTACAACTGTGCTTCATTTGAAGCATATTTACAAGGAATATGTTGGATGTGATGCTTGTATGGCCAATTTTATGAGGCCTGCCTTGTATGGGGCGTACCATCATATTACTATATTGGGAAAAGAAAATGAGCCAACTACAAAAATGTATGATGTAACCGGGTCATTATGCGAGAATAATGATAAGTTTGCTATTGACAGGCCTTTACCTGAGGTAAGGGAAGGGGACATTTTAGTAATTCATGATACTGGGGCTCATGGGCATGCGATGGGCTTTAACTATAATGGAAAATTAAGGAGTGCGGAGTTATTGCTTAGAGAAAATGGAGAAGTTATTCAAATAAGAAGGGCAGAAACTGCAGATGATTATTTCGCTACATTGGACTTTGTATCATTAGAAAAATTTCAATAACCAAAAACTATAATGCAAAACCAATGAAGCAAAACTGATCAATAATTAAAAAATGGTGATTTAATGAAAAATAAAGTTATGAAACAAGGATTGAAACTAAAAAATTGTTGAATTAAAATGGTAAAAAGAAATCAAGACATGGCAAAATTGCAGGCAGGTTACTTATTCCCTGAAATAAACAGAAGGAAAAAGGAATTTCTGGAAAAAAATCCTGATGCTAAAATTATAAGCTTAGGAATAGGTAACACTACAAAGCCAGTAACACCACATATAGACAAAGCGCTATCAAATGCAGCTGCTGGACTAGGCACTAAAAAAGGCTATAGCGGTTATGGTAATGAGCAGGGCCTTACTGAGCTAAGGGAAAAAATTGCATTTAAGATTTATAATGGAACTGTAAGTAGAGATGAGATTTTTGTCTCAGATGGAGCAAAGCCTGACATTGGAAGATTGCAGTTGCTTTTTGGAAACGATGCAGTTATAGCTGTACAGGATCCTGCATACCCGGTTTACATAGACAGCAGTGTAATGTATGGCAAGACAGAAAATTATAATGAGAAAACAAATACCTTTGGCAGCATTGTATACTTGCCTTGCACTCCAGAAAATAATTTTTTCCCTGACTTAAGTAAGATTAGAAAAGTGGATGTAATATTTTTCTGCTCGCCTAATAATCCTACAGGAGCAGTTGCAACAAGAGAGCAATTGCAGCAACTTGTTGATTATGCAAGAAAAAATAAATCAATAATTATTTTTGATGCTGCATATAGTGAATATATCCAGGATTCCAACATTCCTAAATCCATTTATGAGATAGATGGTGCAAAAGAAGTTGCAATAGAAGTTAATTCATTTTCAAAGTCTGTTGGATTTGCTGGCGTGAGGCTTGGATGGACTGTTGTTCCGAATGAGCTGAAGTTTGATAATGGCATTCAAGTAAGACAAGATTGGGATAGAGTCCTAACTACACTATTTAATGGAGCATCAAACATCTCTCAAAAAGGTGCTTTAGCTGCTTTGGATAATAGGGGATTAAAGGAAATGGAAGAAACAGTTTCATATTATATGGAAAATGCTAAAATCATCAAGGCGACTTTGCAGGAATTAGGGTATGAGGCCTATGGTGGAGATAATGCCCCTTACATATGGGCAAGAATGAAGACAACGAAATCATGGGAAGCTTTTGATCAATTATTGCAAGAAGCAAATATAATCACAACTCCTGGTATCGGATTTGGACAATCAGGAGAATATTTTTTGAGATTTAGTGCTTTTGGCCATAGTGAAGATATTAAGGAAGCAATTCAAAGATTAAAGGTGCATTTAAAATGATAATAATGAAATTTGGAGGATCGTCTATAGGAAATGCGGATAGGATAACTAACACAGCTGATATTGTAAAGTCTAATATTGATAAAAAACCAGTAGTAATTGTATCTGCAGTGGAGGGAATAACTGATAAATTGATAGAGTTAGGTAATGCTTCTGCTGAAGGTAAAGGTAATGATAGCTTAGACAATATTAATAAAATACATTATGAAATTTTGGAAAAATTAGAATTGGATAAATCATTAGTAGATAAAAATATTGGAGAGTTGTCAACAATTATTAATAAAATAAAAAATGATAAGAAAATTGATAATAAAATATTGGATAGTGTACAGTCTTTTGGCGAGAGAATGTCGTCAAAGATTGTTGCAGCGCAGTTAAATAAAATTGGAGTTAAAGCACTGGCGTTTAATGCATGGGATTTAGGCTTTATTACAGATTCTGATTTTGGAAATGCAGAGCCATTAAAAGAGACATTCGCTAATTTAAATAAGAATATAAAAAAGCTGAGTGTTGTGCCTGTTATTACCGGATTCATGGGAAAAACCGAAGATGGAGAAATAACTACTTTAGGCCGCGGTGGTTCAGATTATTCAGCAGCTCTTATTGGAAGTGCAATTGATGCAGACGAAATACAAATATGGACAGATGTTGATGGGATAATGTCTGCTGATCCAAAAATTGTTAGCAATGCAAAGACTATTGAGAGGGTTTCGTTTGAGGAAGCGTCTGAACTTTCTTTTTTTGGAGCCAAGGTTTTGCATCCAAAAACTATACTGCCTGCAGTAAAGAAAAATATACCGGTTAGAGTCTTAAATGCATTCAATCCGAAAGGCAATGGAACTTCAATATTGAATAAAGTTGAGAGGGGTGAACAGATAATTAAATCTATAACCAGCAAGAAAAATATAATTTTGATTCATGTTGATTCGAAAAGAATGCTTGGTGCTTATGGATTCTTAGCTAGACTTTTTGATGTTTTTTACAAATATAAGAAAAGTGTTGATGTTATTTCAACATCAGAGGTAAGCGTTTCAATGACCTTAGACAATGAGAAAAATCTTAATGACATTGTCCTAGATTTGAAAGGTATTGCAGATGTTGGCGTGTTAAAAAATAAAGCAGTTATATGTATTGTTGGAGAAGGCATGAGGAGTATACCAAGAGTTTTAGGCAAGACTTTCTCCACAATAGGCAGAAATAATATAAATGTCGAAATGGTATCCCAAGGAGCATCTGGGATAAATATTACTTTTGTTGTTGATGGTAAAGATGCTGAAAGTGCAGTTAAATGTTTGCACGAAGAATATTATAAGTGATAATTATGACAAAACTTAAAGTCGGAATTTTGGGAGCAACTGGGATGGTTGGGAAAGAATTACTTAAAGTGCTGTTTGACAGAAAGTTTCCGATAGGAGAGTTGAGATTATATGCTTCAGAGAAATCTGCAGGGAAAAAAGTGCAAACAGAATTGGGAGAAATAACTATTGAGAATGCAAATACTGCAGATTATTCGCAGCTGGACATTGCTTTTTTCGCAATAGGCGGAGGGTGGCCAAAGGAAAATGCTCCAAAAGCCATTGAAGCAGGATGTGTTGTAATTGATAATTCATCTACTTTTAGAGGTGATAAGGATGTCCCTTTAATCATTCCCGAGATTAATCCCCAGGCTATTGGAAACTCAAAATTGATTGCTAACCCTAACTGCACTACAGCAATAGCAGTAATACCTTTGCACCAAATCTACAAGAATTACGGGCTGAAAAAAGTTATAATCTCTACTTACCAGTCTACAAGCGGTGCAGGCAATAAGGGAATGGTAGAGCTTGAGGAAGAAACAAGAAAAGCGCTTAATGGCGAAAAAGCAGGCAATGAATTATTTCAACATCCAATACCATTTAATGTGATTCCGCATATTGACGCATTTCAGGAAAACAGATATACAAAAGAAGAGATGAAAGTAATTTGGGAAACTCGCAAAATATTTGGAGATGAAAATATTCCAATATCATGCACCTGCGTAAGAATCCCTATAATGAGGGCGCATTCAGAAAGCATTGTTGTAGAGACTGAGAAGCCTGTAAATCCGGATGAGGTAAGGAAGATATTTGAAAAAACTCCTGGAATAGTTGTCAAGGATGATATTGATAATAATGTCTATCCTATGCCATTAACATCAAGCGAAAAATATGATGTAGAAGTAGGCAGGATAAGGCAGAATCTGATATTTAAGGAGCATGGACTGGAATTCTTTGTATCTGGAGACCAGCTTCTGAAGGGAGCAGCATTAAATGCTGTCCAGATAGGTGAATTAGTGGTTAAGGAAAGATTTAGTTAGAATCTTAAGGATAAGAATTTTGGCAAATCAGTCATACAAAAACAAAAACTAGTTCTAAATTAAGTATTAGATACAAAACATTATTAAACAAAATAATAAATATTATTATAAAAACCAATCAATGAAATAATTTTAACAATGAAACAAACAAATGAAAATCAAGAAAAAGAGCTGTTCTGGGCAGACCAGTTAGCTGAGAAAATTATTAACAGAAAAAAATTTCATTATATTGATAAAAAGGTTCCTAAGTTTGATGTTTTTACAGTAAAGACTTCTGCTTCTTTGTCTGGGGTTTTACATATTGGAAGATTAAGCGATACAATTAGGGGGGAAAGCGCCTATAGGGCATTGAAAGATGCAAAGATTAAGGCAAAATTAATATGGGTAGCAGAGGACATGGACCCTTTAAGGAAGGTGCCTAAAAATGTCCCAAAGGATTTTGAAAAGTACATTGGCATGGCTGTAACTGATGTGCCTGATCCTGATGGGAATTATAAGAGCTATGCTGATAGGTTTAAATCAGAATATTTTGAGGTTCTGGATGAATTTGTAACAACCAAGATGGAAAAGTTTTCCATGAGAGAAGAATACAAAAAGGGCAAGTTCAACAAGTACATAAAAAAAATTCTTGAAAGAGCTGAAGAAATAAGAGAAATACAAAACAAGTACAGGACAAATAAGCTGAGCAAAGGCTTTATTCCATGGAAGCCTATATGCGACAATTGCGGGAAGATAGTCACAACTAAGGTTAAAGAAATTTCAAATGGTGTTGTGAAATACCAGTGCAAAGATTATGAATTTGAGACAAGAACAGCAAAGGGCTGCGGACATAAAGGGGAAAATGATCCTTTAAAGGGCAATGGGAAATTGTTGTGGAAGAGCGAGTGGGCAGCGCAATGGGCGCACTGGAAGGTTATAGCAGAAGGTGCTGGCAAAGAGTACCAAGTTCCTAACAGCGCTTTCTGGATTAATGCAGAGATTGTTGAGAGAGTTTTAAGTTTCCCAATGCCAGAGCCTATCTTTTATGAGCATTTGATGATTGATGGGGAGAAGATGTCTGCTTCTTTGGGGAATGTTGTTTACCCAAAAGACTGGCTGGAAATTGGTCCTGCTGAACTATTAAAATTTTTTTACAATAAAAGGCTGATGAAGACAAGAAGCTTTTCATGGAAAGATTTGTCAAAGCTCTATGATGATTATGACACACATATGGATGTTTTCCTTGGCAAGGTTGAGCTGGATAATAAGAAAGAAGAGCAGCATATGAAAAGACTGTTTGAGATAAGCTGTGGCAAGGAAATTAATCCTGCAGGCATTACTTTTTCCCATGCAACTATGGTTGCGCAAATAGGGCCAACAGAGGAAGACATGATAAGGAGCATGGAAAAGACAGGACATTATGACAAAAAGATGCATAATGCAATTTTTGAAAGAATTAACAAGGCAAAAGTATGGCTTGAAAAATACGCACCAGAGGATGTTAAATTTATTGTGCAGGATACTGTTCCAAAAGACTTGAAATTAAGCAGCAAAGAAAAAGAGGCTTTGCATTTGGTTGTCAAGGCTTTACATGAAAAAAAATGGAATGAAAAAACCTTATTTGAGGAATTTTATAATATCTGCAAGAAAGTTGAAGTTAAAAATACTGATTTCTTTAGGGCTGCATATAATGTTTTGCTGAACAAGGACAGAGGCCCTAAACTAGCCCCTTTTATTCTTGCTTTAGGCAAGGAAAAAGTTATTGAGTTGTTTGAGAAGGTTTAATACGAATTAACCAAGTTATGGTAGTTACACATAAATCAAAATTTTAAAACCAAATTTTAAAAACCGAAAAGTTTATATTTGATAACAAGAAAGAATTGGTATCTGATTCAAAAAATGGCTGACCCAAAACCGCATGAAGAGTATCTACACCATATGGGTGCTTCTGAATTATATAGAAAAGAATTAGCTAAAGCATTAAAAACTAAAATTACAGATAAAGAGAAGCTTATAGATCATGTAATGGCTCAGGCAAAAAAAGGCGTTGAGAAGCATTTTGGTGGTAGTGATGAAAGGTTCTATTTGACTAGAGAAGATTTGGCAGATTTAATAGAACGTTTAGAATCACAGATAAAAAAAGAAGGGGGAGTTGATGAGGAAACTGCTGGTGCAATAGCAGCTAATTACCAAAGTCGTGCAAGACAAGTTGCGATTACTAAATATAGCACGCACCTAAGGATGTTGCCGATGGATCAAGCACAAGAATCTGCACAGGAATTAGCCAATTTTACTGGAAACGAACAACATGCACCCCATATTAAGAAAACCAAAAAATGGGATACATTGGTAAACAGAGTGCAAAATGAATATCATCCAGATGTTGGAACTAAAACAACAGAGATGGTACGGGAAGGACAAGCTAAACCAGGAAAAAGCGGCTTTTTAGTTTATGAAGCTGGCGGTAAATAAAAACCCTTTTTATTATTAGATTTAATTCTAGACTATAATTATAGTTAATTTATCTTCAAAACCGAAACCCAGCGAAAAGCACCCTACTATTCTATAGCGCTTTTCTGGCCTTTTGGTCCCTAAAAACCAAAAGGTTTATATACTAGTTTTACCACTTTTAAATGGTTACAGTATAAAGGTAAAAATGGAAATGCTTAATGGCGTTAGCTCGAGAACTAATGGCAATAATATAGACCCTTCTCTACGCTACTATGGACCATCATATCCTGACAATATATCAGCTTTCATTCCAGAAGGCGCTCCTTTTAGTAATGCAAGCGTTGAAATATTTAAACTAGGTTTTGGATGGAAAGTGCCAAATGCCAGAACACATCAGGAATTAACAGATTATTCTATAGACCTTACTGAAATAGGAGATTATCTGGTTTTTGCAACATCCAATAATAAGTTTGTTTTTCATAAAGCAGATATACAAAGAAACGGGCTTGGCATGAATCGAGATGATATGGGCATTGAAGAATGGATAGAGGCAACTGAAGGAGAACATGCAATAGAG
>JASMFO010000058.1 GCA_030751755.1 Candidatus Woesearchaeota archaeon | reverse complement strand
ACTTTTGCAATACCATCATACCTTTTCTTGAAATCTTTGTATTTTTCAGAAGCAAGGGCCTTTAAAGGCACTATATAAATTGCCTTTCCATTACCTTCAATAATTGACTTTAAAGCAGCAAGTTCAGCTATTAGAGTTTTCCCTGATGCTGTTGGTGTGCAAACAAGCATATTCTTTCTTTCCAGCAAACCTTTTTTAATTGCTTTTTCCTGTGCTGGCCTTAATTTTATTATGTCTTTTTCAAGAATTTTATAAAGTTCTCCAGGTATTTGGTCTTTTATTAATTTTAATTCCATAAAACAATGGATACTTTTGCTATTATTAAATATTGTGAAATAATTCAAAAACTTTAAATAAACCTATTAGGGGATATTATAATATGGGCATACTAAGAAAAGATTATATTCTAGATAGATGGGTTTATTACGCCACTGAAAGAAAAAACAGGCGCAGGGAGTTTAAAGAGGATAAGGTAAAGGAAATCAGCAGCTCAAAAACATGCTTTTTCTGTCCTGGAAACGAGCATTTAACTCCACCAGAGATTGGCCGCGTAGAACACAAAAATACCTGGAAGATAAGGTGGTTTCCAAACAAGTTCCCTGCTGTAGAGCTAAAAGGAAATGCAAAAATAAAAAAGAATAAGTTCTTCAGTGAAGGGAAAACATATGGCATGCACGAGGTAATAGCAGAAACAAGTGACCATAAAAAACAGCTTGCAGACTTAAGCGTTGACAATATAAAAGAGATTTTTGAAGTGTACATATTGAGGATAAAAGCCCTGTCAAAACTAAAAGGCGTAAAATATGCTACTATATTCAAGAATAAAGGACCGCAAGCAGGAACATCATTAATCCATTCTCATACACAGATAGCTACCCTATCGGTTTTGCCAGATTACGTAATGAATGAAGTTAAAGCTGCAAAAAAATTCAGGAAATGTCCATACTGCGATATAATAAAATTAGAGTCAAAAAGCAGAAGAAAAATATCAGAGAACAAAAGCATTGTTGCCTTTGCGCCATTTGCATCCAGGTTTAATTTTGAAGCATGGTTATTTCCAAAAAGGCATGTTAAGAGCATAACATCTATGTATGACAATGAATTGTATGATATGGCATCAATATTAAAAAAAATGCTTCTAAAATTGAAAAAATTGAATGCATCCTATAATTTTTCCCTGCATTACGCTCCTGCTGGACATGACCTGCATTTCCATATTGAAATTACGCCAAGGCTTTCAAAATGGGGTGGCTTCGAGCTTTCAACAGGAGCAATAATAAACTCTGTAACTCCAGAAGATGCTGCAAAGTTTTATAGAAGCAGGCAGGGATTTTAGGAGTTGGTGCTTTGGTTTTGGAGAATAGATAAATTATTTAGACAACTTCAACACAACCTTCATCAAATCCTTCCCCAACAAAGCCCCTAAACTTCCTTTTCTGCATTCTTTTTCTCCGAACTTAACAATCTTATCAGCTTTAACATTTCCCCCATGGATTAGCAATGGCACAGGATCAGGAGAATGGTCTTTATGGCTACAGGGTGTAGAATGATCTGCTGTTATAGCTATCAAACCTTTAAAATCTTTTAATTCTTTAAGCGATTTATCAATCTTCTCTATAAACTTCTTTTTTCCCCGACAATCTCCATTTTCACCATAAATATCTGTTGGTTTAATGTGCACATAAGCAAAATCATATTTTTTCATGTATTTTTTAACTGCTTTTATCTTTGCATTTACATCTGTATTTGGCAATCCTGTTGCTCCTTTTACATTTATCAAATCCATCCCAGACATAGTTCCTAAACCTTTATACAAGCCAGCTCCAGCTATACAGCAGCTTTTTAACCCATATTTTTCCTTAAATGATTTTAATTGCTTGTAATACCCAGGGCCTCTTGTCAAGAGGTAATTTCCTCTTGGCTTTCCTTGCTTTTCTCTTTCATAATTCAAAGGATTTTTTTCTAATATATCATGAGCCTTTTCCAGAAATTTTTGCAAAACATTTGCTGTAAATTTGGATTCTTTACTGCCATCCAAAGGCTTTATGGTATTAGCCTTGTCATCCTCCCAATTCTCTACAACTTTATCTTCTGTTACATAATGTACATCAGAATTTGAAATTTGATCACTTAAGCCTCTGCCCCTCATCACTATCATAACCCTATGCCCAGTACCTGATTTAACAATAAACCTTACACCATCTATCTTCATCCCGTCTAATTCTTTTGTAAAATCTTTCGTATCTTCTATTCTTCCAGATCTCCTATCTTTAACCCTTAACTGTTTATCAACAGTAGCTAAATTAGCCCTTATAGCGACATCTCCATGCATGAGCTTAATTCCAAGACCAGAAACCTCAATTGGACCTCTCCCAGGATAATCCTTCTTTAAATCATAGCCAAATAATGTCAAATGAGCCTCATCACTATTCGGCCTTATGCCTTTGCCCAAAATATATATTATGCCACTAACACCTTCTTTCGCTAACTTATCCATGTTTGGTGTAGAAGCAGCCTCTAACGGGGTTTTATCTCCAAATTTTTTTACGGGCAAATCCCCCATCCCATCGCATATTATTAGGATTACCTTTTTCATTTTTTCTCAATCACAAAATCATCTCCAATTTTGATATCATGATTTTTTACAAAAGAATCCTGGTTTAATGCTATCTCTATCCGTCCATAATCATCCTTAATGATCAAAGGGTCTCCTTTCCCTACGTCTCCAAAAGTTATAACAAAAGGCGCTTCTATTTCTTCGTCATCAAAAAATAAATTGAAAACATCCTTGATTTTTACTTTAAATTTAT
>JASMFO010000057.1 GCA_030751755.1 Candidatus Woesearchaeota archaeon | reverse complement strand
AATGAGGAAATATATCAACAAGGTTTCTGATTTCAAGATTGGAGAATGGTGGAGTACAACTATTAAATATATTATTCCCCTTTCATTGGCAATAATACTTGCCTTGCAATTAAAAACAGAGTTTGCAGCAAACTATGGCGGTTATCCTGACTGGGCAATTTTAATTGGGTGGGGAGCTGTTTTAATACCCCTGGTTATAGCTTTCTTGATACCTCAGAAAGGGGTTAAGGCAAGTGAATAGTTTTTTCTCAATAAAAACAACAAAATTTATAAAAATAGATAATTAAACTTCTACTTTATGGAAAAACTATCAATAGAGGATATGGCTGTTTTTTGCAAGAGGAAGGGTTTTGCCTATCCGAATAGCGAGATATATGGGGGAATTGCGGGGTTCTGGGATTTTGGGCACCTGGGAGTGGAGCTGAAAAACAATATAAAGCGCGAATGGTGGAAGTTTCATGTTAATGGCAGGGAAGATATTGTTGGCATGGAGGGAAGCATAATAACCCATCCAAGAGTCTGGGTGGCCTCTGGTCATGTTGAGAACTTTGAGGATGTTATGCTTACTTGCTCCAAATGCAAGGAAAGAATCAGGGCAGACCATTTTGTCCAGGAGAAACTGAAGATTAATGTTGAAGGCCTGGATTCCAAAGAAATCAATAAATTGGTCAATAAGAATAAGCTGAAATGCCCTAAATGCGGCTCTGGTTTTGAGGATATAAAAGATTTTAATTTGATGTTCAAGACGAATGTAGGGCCAAAAGAGGATAAGACATCTGTCTCTTACTTGAGGCCAGAAACTGCCCAAGTAATATTTGCTGATTTTAAACTAGTTGTAGATAATGCCAGGCTTAAAGTACCGTTTGGGATTGCGCAAATAGGCAAAGGTTTTAGGAATGAGATAAGCCCAAGGGATTTTTTATTTAGATGCCGCGAGTTTGATATGATGGAGATTGAATATTTTGTGCATCCTGATAAATCAGAAGAATGTCCTTACATCAATGATGTTATGAATTCTGAACTTAATTTCTATAGTGCAGAAATGCAGCAGAAAAATAAAAAACCTCAAAAAATGAAGGTTAAGGATGCTTTAAAGAAAAAATTAATTTCAGAATGGCATGCTTACTGGCTGGCTACAGAGCAAAAATGGTTTACAAGTTTAGGAGCTAATGCTGATAATTTCCATGTCAGACAACATTTGAAAGAAGAAAAGAGCCATTATGCTTTGGATACATGGGATCTGGAATATAATTTTCCTTTTGGATGGAAAGAACTACAAGGCATAGCTAACAGAACTGATTTTGACTTAAAGCAGCATATAAAATTTTCTGGAAAAGACTTAAGCATTTTTGATGAGGAAACAAAGGAAAAAATTGTACCGTATGTTGTTGCAGAGCCTTCTTTAGGCGTTGAGCGTGCTTTCCTAGTTTTTATGTTTGATGCTTACAATTATAACAAAAAAAGAGGCAATGTTGTCTTAAATCTTCATCCAAAATTAGCTCCGGTTAAAGTTGCTGTTTTCCCATTGGTTTCTAACAAGCCTAAAATTGTCAAAAAAGCAAGGGAAGTTTATGATGGGCTGAAAGGAGAGTTTAATTGTTTATATGACTCGGGTGGTTCAATTGGAAGAAGATATGCAAGAAATGATGAAATTGGAACGCCTTATTGCATAACTATTGATTTTGACAGCTTGAAAAAGAATGACTGCACTCTAAGAAACCGTAACACTACAAAGCAGGTAAGGGTTAAAATCAAAGATTTGAAAGATGTAGTAACAAAATTACTCAATAGCAAATAATCCATAAATTTTATATATGCTGCTTCTTCTCTATTTAATATGGCAATTAAAGACTTAAAAATAAGGCAGGGTAATGTAGATGTTGTAGTTGATATTGTTGATGTTGGAGATGTTAGGGAATTTGAGAAGTTCGGAAGACAAGGAAGAGTTGCAACTGCTGTCGCTAAAGATGAAAGCGGAGATATCAAGCTTACTTTATGGAATGAGCAGATTGATCAGGTAAAATCCGGTGATAAAGTTCATATAACTAATGGCTATGTTTCTGAATGGCAGGGAGAGCCTCAACTAACAACAGGAAAGATGGGTAAACTGGAAATTGTTGGAGAAAGTAAAGAAGTTAAGGAGGAAATGACAAGCCCACCTGATGAAGAAAAGGATAAGAAAATATATGAAGAATCCAAAAAAAGATTGGAGGATGTTGAGGAAAAACTTGAAAATGAGCCAGTTTCTGATGTGGAAGATATTAAAGATGAGTGATTTGTAATATGTCGGGAATGTATATTGGGTAATTCTTGAAAAACCTGTTGGACAAGGTTAACCAGCCCTTCCAACTGTCGTACAATACGATCCTAAAACAGAAAATAGTCAAGAAGTTATATCCAGTTTTGAAAAAGACGGTCTGAAAATTGTTTATCATAATTCAAGTTTTCAAGGATTAGTCAAAGTTATATCTGAATTTATGCCTGGACATTCTAGGGGAGATATAGAATCTATGATAAGACCAGGTTTAGATGATTCACAACCCACACATAGAATGTCATTAAGCGAAAGTAATTTAAATTAAATCTTATTCTAAAAACCTTAAAGGGGACTGTAGCTCAGACTGGGAGAGCACTACGCTGAAGACGTAGGTGTCCTGGGTTCAAATATCCCGGAGGGAGACTACAAATCCCTCAGGATTTGAGAGTCCCAGCAGTCCCATTTATTTTATCTTCTTAACTAAAAGAACTTGTTAATATCTGAGAAGCAACCATATTGAATATTAACATAACAGCAAGGGATATGAAACAGTATAGTAACGTGCCATTTATTAAATTTTTACCTAACTCATATCTTTCATTTAGTTTATCAGAGCCGTTTTCTATTCCATTTACAAAAATTGTTAATATGTAAACTATTTGAACAACATAAATCCCAATTACAATTTGAAAATAATATGTTGGAATTCCATCTCCAAATAGTCCGGTCAAACCTGCTTGCTGTCCAACACCTTCTGCTGTAATAGCTTTTAACTGCACTCCTAATTTGCCAAGAATCCCACTCACCATCGATGTAAGTCCAGTGACAATCCCTGCTATTGCTGGCGTCAAGAACTTAATCTGAGAATTCATTGAGGATATTATCTCAGACATCAAATCTTTCAGTCTTTCATTAACACTATGGATCTCTTTTATGTACCTGGAAACATTCATTAGAGCCTGTGCTGCTACAATTGGGCCTTTTTTGACCGATTGTATCAGGACTTTCATTGAACTTTCAATTAAATTTGACGGGAAACTTAGTAAGGCGCCATGCTTGGGATCAAATATTGCCTGTTTGATTCCCATTCCTAACCTCCTTATGTTTGTGCTTACAAGCTTAAAAAAAGAGCCAGATACTGTTCCTTCCATTACATTTGCTACCTTACCAAAAGCTATCTCTGCAGGCAAGCCATCTCCTAACCTGTTCCCTAATTGAAATAATGCAGATGCAAATTCCAGCTCAAGTTTTTTGGCCCGCATCCTTATCTTTACCAAATTCTTCGACCTTAGCATATAGAAAATGCCAATACCTAAGCCTAAAGCTAATATTATTGATAGGCTTAGAATGGATGCACCAAGTCCATATGGCCCTATTAGTTCTCCAGTTGTGACACTTTCCCTGTAGCCCAGCAGGCAAAACTTTCTGCCGCATATACTTAACAAATCTTCCCCGCCAAAACCTATATCAGAAAAATCAATAGCATGGAGTATGATGGGGCTAAGACCAAAAATAAATAAAATTACCCCTATAACTATGCTAAAGAAAATTGGGTTTATTGAAAATTTAAATTCTCCAAGCCCAATTACCACATTCTTATATTTTTTAAGCTCTGGATTTTCTTCTGATATGTCTGTCTGTCCATACCCTGTTGGCCTTCTTGAGAGAATGCTCTTGCCCATATAATAAACTCCTATAGGCAATATTATATTGTATAAAGTAGCTATATAGTACCATTTAAAGCCTTCTATAAAACTTGCGGCAAGAGGCAATATGACAAGGCCCAAAATAGGCAGAATTACTCCTAGCATATGTAGCATTGTTATTGGGCTTTGCAGATTGTGGGCATAATGAAGCATCTTCTCGTAAGTCTCACTTAAAATAACATCTAAGGATTTATCTAAGGAACTTAATCTGCGCTCTTCGCTTGCTTCATAAAGAGAACCTTCGATTAAGTGGAATGATTCAATGAACTCAAAATTCCATTTCTTCCATGTCTCTAGGTATACATCAAGGCTCTCCCTGACACTTTCATATTTTTCTGTCTCAACATCCCAGAGAATCTTTTTTAAATCAAGACTTAAGGGTGCTGCTAAGTGGTCAGCAGCAAACTCTATTGCGTTTTCTAAATTGCTTGTATGCCTCATGTAGGTTACAATATAGAATACACACAAAACCATCTGGTTGCTTGCTTTTAAGCGCCAGTTGTTTGCTATATAGCTTGGCAAATTTCTTAAGGCTGCCATCAAAGATAGTCCTATTATTACAAAGAAAAAAACAAAGAATAGTGATTGGAAAATAAAATAAGAAAATAAAGACCCAAACAACATTATAAGAATTGGGGCTAAAAGTGAAAGAGAAACAACTCCTGAAGGAGTAATATTTAAGTGTGCTATACTTATATCCCCCTTAATAGCTTCCTCCTTCTTTTTATTCGGCTTTATTTTAAGTATTTTTTCGCTTAAGTTACATAATTTCTCATATAGAGTCAAATGCCGGGGCATAGCTTCTTTCTTGAATTGCATATACTCCCTGGATACTGCATTAGGCTGGTAAGTTCTTGCACCCAGCTCTTTCTCTATCCCTCTTTTATAAGACTCTATTAAGTCCTGCATTTTTTGCTTTTGACTTTTGCTTGGCATTTGAAGAACTAATTTCACCTCTTTTTTGATTTATTTTTTTATTTCATATTCATTTTCTTTATTGTCGTCTTTAACCATTCATTCCAGTCAAAAAAAATCCTTTTGCTGTCCAAACTACCCACTTCTTCCATAATCTTGTCTGATATTTTATGAAACTCATCATTTGCCAGCACAACAAAGTCAGCCTCAAGCAAATCTAACATATTAGCTTTTTTAGCAGCTTCTATCAACGTTTCCTTTATTTTTGTTCTCAATAAAATATTATCCCAGACTGCATCCCAGCTTCCTGCCCATTCCTTGACATTTCCAGCTATATTTTTTAAAATCTCACTTTCTCCGTTTATTAAGCTGTCTGTTGGCTCAAGCTGATCTGTCCTAGTGTCATATTTCATCAAATCAGTAAACCCATTTTCCAACAAGGGGTCATTTTCCCAGTGTTTCCTTACCTCGGTTATTTGCGTAGCCCTGCGCCACCTATGCAGCCCATCAGGGCTTCTTATAGGATTAGCAACAATAACAATATCTGTTGCCTTGAAGCTCGTCTTTGGAACATGGAGATCATTAACAACCCTGTCAAAAACCCCATAAGGGCTGTCTCCATGTATTGTTCCGGCAACGACATTTGCTAACGCACCTATGCGCATTGCCTCATACAAGGCTAACGCTTCTTTGCTTCTTATCTCTCCAATAATCAAAGCCGAGTCACCCATTCTTAATGTTGTCCTTATGCCCTCATCAGCAGGCACTTCTGCAGAACCTTTTGTTAAAGCAGCAGCAACCTTCATAGGCTGTATATTATAACCTAGTTTTCTTAATGAACCAGTTGGGAGCTCTAGAGTATCTTCTATTGTGATTATTCTATACTTCCTCATTAATTCTACAAGCAAGGAACCTAAT
This sequence comes from Candidatus Woesearchaeota archaeon, assembly GCA_030751755.1. Lineage (GTDB taxonomy): Archaea > Nanobdellota > Nanobdellia > Woesearchaeales > GW2011-AR4 > JACPJP01. The sequence goes on along the minus strand of JASMFO010000057.1, from coordinate 24,207 downwards.
AATGCTGTTTTTCCAGCCGATCTTGTGCCTGCTACAAGCAAGGTTCTGTTGCCATCAACCAAGAAACTCAGCAAGCCTGCTGAGAGTGGGCTTATCATCTTATTGGCAATAAACAATGGCAGAGTCCATGGCTTGTCCCTGTGTCTTCTGAAAGCATAGGCAAGGCCATAAGGGTTCAAAGGCTGCCCTATAACAGCTACTCTTGCATTCGCTCCTGTAACCCTTAACTCTGTATCCAGAATGGGATTTGCCTCATCCAAAGGTCTTCCAGACATAAGCCTTAATTTTGTAGCCCATGACTCAGCTTCTGTGGTTGTAGGAATTATGTTTGTCTTGCAATCAGTAAAATCCTGGTGTACAATAAATATAGGGACGTCACCCATCTGATTATTTATTGTTATGTCTTGGATTTTTTCATCTTGCAGTAAAATCTCAATTAGGCCAAAGCCTACTGTGTATCTTACAAGAATTCCTGTTAACTGTTCAAGTTCAGCAGAGGTTAGACTTATGTCTTTTTGAGCAGCCAGTTCATCAATAAGATCTGAGCCTACATTAAAAAAAACCTGCCGCATTCTGTCTGGCTCTACAAATTCGGTTTTTTTTGGTTTGTGCTCTGCCATTATCTTTCTTGCAGTATCTAAAATCTCATATTTTTCCTCACTTAGCTTGAACTCAGGCGGCATCACATGGTAAAGATATTGGACTGTATCAGGAAGCTTGAATATAGTCACATCTATGTCCTTGCCAACAGTGTAACTGTCAATCTCCTCAGCATCATGTGGAAAAGTTGCCATCAATTTTGTAAATAAGAAATCTGGCCTTACAATTGCAGTAAAAATCCTTCTATAGATTTCTCTGTTACCAACCTTATGCCCTGCAAGATGAGGCTTTGTTAATGAAATCAATCTTGTTTTCTCAAGAAGATTTATTATGTAATCAAGGATCTCGACATATTTGTTAGAGCATTTTATGAACACATTATCCAACGATTTCTCTGCTCTTATCCTTTCATCTCTTGCTATTCTTATTAATTCTACATATGCTCCAATAGAATCAGACTTTAGAAGGTTAGATATAATATCTTGAACAGCAGAATACCAGCTGTTGACCCATCTCGTGCATGTTGTATCAGAAAGCAAAGCCGCATAGCCGAAAATATCCTTTCTTCTTGTTAGTTGTATGTATAATTTTGCTATTTCCCTGAGCATAGACGTTTGACTGTAGTCATACTCATAGTTCCTTTTTTGAATAAAAACAATTTTAGTTGCATCCCTTACCTCAATTAGCATGTCACATGTCTTTGACATTACCATAGGATCATCTTCTATAGAAGGAACTCTGGTGTAGTCTTCTAAATTGACAGAAAGTATTACATCATCTCCTTCCCTTATTACATCATAAGAAAAGGGTTTTTTGTTGTCGAATAAAGCCATTTTCAATCTCCATTGTTTATTTTTAATTATTGATCAGTTTTTCGTCATTGTTTTTATTGAACCATTTTATTGATTTTTTGCCTTATTGTTTTTTAACAGATCTAAAGCTATCTCTATCAGATGAGATTTATTCCTATATTTCTTTCTGTCCTGCAACTCTTTTTCTATCCACTTAATGAGTTCAGCATCAATTGTCGCGCTGATTGGTTTTTTCATTTACTTAAACATATTATAAAATATATTTTAAACTATTTCATATATATTATAATATGATGGTATTTAAAGGTTTTGGTTTTTGTTAAAAAACAATGAATAAATTTAAATATAAATTAATCTATCTAAGAAAATGTTTGATTACTATCTTGAAGAAAGAATAGCACTAGAATCTATAAAAGGGTATAAATTTCTGGAAAAAGAAGTTGGCGAAATAATGGAAGAAAGAGATTTATGTAGGATAATAGGGCAGGGTTTAAGAGATTCTTTTTATGCGCTTCAAATTAATCATATAAGATGGTTGGCCAGACTAAATAAAAAAGAATTAACATCAGAAACTAAACATACTGATATTATACACACTTTAACTAATAGAACTATAAACTTTCCAAATGATCTAGCAGTAAGAGCTACATCTAATTATTTTACTGCTATGTATCATTTTGTTACAAAAGAAACACAAGAAAAAATGATTGATAATTTAGTCCTTGATGTAACTAATGAAGTTCCATATGCGGGCATTGTTTTGACAACTATACTTAAAAGCCACTATGATACTTTTATTACAAAACCACATTATAGAACAAACCACAGTTGAATTAAAATATTCTAAACCTTACCTAAAAACAGCTCAAACTTCTTGTCCCTTACTTTCTCCTTGCTTGTAAATTTATGTTTTTTGCTTGGTTTTTCATGTGAAATCTTCATCTGCTGTGCACCGACTACTTCTTTTATCTGGGGTAAGAATATGTTGAGTGTATCTTTGAGTTCTTCGTCAGTTTTTACAAATAAGGAGATTCTGTCTTTTTTTTGCAGTCCTGCTTTTTTTCGTAATTCTTGCACGCGCCTAATAAGTTCGCGAGCATAACCTTCTGCCTCCAATTCTTCATCAACATCCTTGTTTAAGTAAACAAAGCCATTTTTGAAGTTACACTCTATATAAGGTTCAGGAACTTCTCTTGTTACAATCAGATGCTCTTTTACAATATTTACTTTTTCTTTACCTAGATTTATTGTAAATTTCCCTTCTTTTTCGATATGGGTTAAAATAGTTTCAGGGCTTTCAGAAGTAAGCTTTGCTATTATTTGCGGTGCTTTCTTGCCAAAATCAGGGCCTATTTGGGAATAATCTGCCTTTATGTTTTGTTTTATTCCTGACAATGATTGTTGTATATCCAGTTCTCTTATGTTGGTCTGTTTTTTTATTATATTTTTTAATTTTTCAACAGCCTTTACTGTTTTTTCATCCTTAGTAACTACTATAGCCTCCTGCAAAGGCCACCTTACCCCCCTTTGTACTTTTTCCCTTAAATACAAAATAACCTGCGTAACATTGCTTATTGTATCCATCTCATTTTCTAATTCCTTATTTATTGCTTTTTCATCATATTTTGGCCATTCAAAATGATGTATGCTTTCCTCTTCCAACCTAAACTCTTTCTTTAAATTCTGATATATTTTTTCTGTAATAAGGGGGGCAGTAGGTGCAAACAATTTCAGGCATTCGATAAGCACTTGGTATACAGTATAAAGAACCACTTTCTTATGGTCCCCTATAGATTTGTTCCTAGTCAGTTGAATATAAATTCTGCTCAGACCCAAGAATAAATCTTCAACCAACAACGGTATTTCATTTAATTTATAACCATCATATAACTTGGTAATTTTCCTTATTGTCGAGTTAAGCTTGGAAAAAATATATTTTTCTTCATCAGAATAGAACAAATCCTTTTTTATATTTCTTAATTCTTTGGGATTTGCATCTGCATTCTTCGCTAGATCAATTAAATAATTGTGCAGATTCCACAAAACTGTAAGATTTCTATACTTAACTTTCATATCATCAAAGTTATAATTTAGGTCTAATCCTGGATTTGCGCCACCTATAGTATAATATCTTAAAGTGTCTGCACCATATTTATTTATAACTTCTCCTGGCAGGATATAATTGCCAAGACTCTTTGACATCTTCCTGCCCATAGCATCATTGACAAAGCCATGCATGTAGACAGCATTAAAGCTTCTTTTTCCCATAGACAGCATTGATGCAATATGAAGAAGATTAAACCATCCTCTAATCTGGTCTTTGCCCTCTAAAATAAAATCAGGAGGAAAATATTTTTTGAAACTATCTCGGTCGTGGGGAAAATCTAAAGAATTCCAAGAAACAGTGCCTGCGTCTACCCATACATCAAGAATATCTGGGACACGCTGATATTTCTTGCCATCCTTTTCTATTACAATTTCATCAATCCATGGAATATGTGGTTCATCAACTTTTTTTCCAGAAAACTCCTCAAGATCTTTAATAGATCCAACAACAATATAATCTTCAGGATTATCAACATTTCTCCATATTGGTAATGGGGTGCCCCAATAGCGCTGTTTAGAAATCGAATTGTCCCTTAAATTTTCAAGCCATGAGTTAAAAGCATTATAGCCGGCTTTTGGAACCCATTTTATTTTGTTGTTCTCTTTTATAAGGTCTTCTTTAATATCTTCTACTTTGAAAAACCACTGTTTTGTTGTCCTAAAAATAACAGGTTGATGGCTTCTTTGGCCGTGGGGGTATTCATGCTCTATCTGTGTCTGGGCTACTAAAGCACCTTTTTTGTCCAAATCTTTTGTAAAGCTTTGGTTGTCTTTTATTGCATGCCTTCCTGCAAATATTCCCATTTCTTTCCCATAGATGCCATCTTCTTGTACAAGGTTCCATGCTGGCAAATTATTTCTATGGCCAACTTCATAATCTTCTGGACCACAACCAGGTGCCATATGCACTAAACCAGTTCCAGAGTTTGTATCAACATATTCCTCGCTTAAAACAACTGTATGTTCTTTTGGATGCTTTTGTTTTATTTTATCGTAATGATTTTTTAATTCATCATAAAAAGGATGAACATATTCCATCCCCCCAAGCTTTTTTCCTTTAAATTCCTCTACTATCTCAAATTTCTTTCCAACAAGAGAAGAAATGAATGCAGATGCAAGTGCTTTTGCAACAATCCAATACTCGCTGCTCACCTTACATTTGACATAATCCAGTTTTGGATGCGCCATTATTCCTAGATTGAAAGCAATTGTCCAGGGTGTTGTTGTCCAGATAATTAGAAATTCATCTTCCTTGCTTTTCACTTTCATCTTTACAAAAATTGATTTATCTTTTACAGTTTTGTATTCTAATTCATGTTTTGCCAGTGCTGTTTGATCTTTCCAGTCCCAAGCCATTGATCTCAATCCCTCATACAAGCGCTTTTTTTCATGAGCCTTTTTAACTAACCACCATTCGCCATCAATAAACTCTTTTTTTACTGACTGGTATGCATTTTCAAAATCCATCCATCCTGCTAATCGCTGAAAGTCCTTGTTCATTATCTTCATGTTCCTTATGCTTAGCTCCTTGCAGGCTTTTACGAACTTTCCAACTCCGAATTTTCGGATTTCGTCTTTTTTCTTTATTCCAAGCTCTTTCTCTGCGGCATTTTCTGTTGGAAGGCCGTGCATATCATAACCTGCACGATCAAGAACATCAAAACCCTGCATTCTTTTGTAACGCAAAATAGAATCCTTAAGGGACTTATTCCATGCTGTTCCCAAGTGCACTTTCCCGGAAGTATAAGGAGGACCGTCAAGAAAATAGAACTTTTTTTTGCCCTTGTTATTCTCTTTAGCTTTTTCGTATATTTTATTATCTTTCCAAAACTTCAAAATTTCAGGTTCCTGCTTTAGAGGTTCGTATTTTTCCATCAAGAACTAGAGAATATCTACCTTTTTAAATCTTTTACTTATTTTTATTCTTAATTACAGAATCTTTGGTGAATCTGACAAATATATTGCTCAAATTCAGAAGTATGTTTTTTGCTTCTTCAAATCTCTTATTTTTAAAATCCTTGCAGTTATTTGTTAAATACATAAGCTACTATCGCCTTTTTTAGATGATAATTGGATTAGAAGTATTTGAAAGTTTCGGTTAAATGTTTATAAATTAAAAAAACCCTTCCAGTTTGGTCTGCTCTTTTGTTTCCAGCAAATCTTCTTTAGTGTAGCCTAGAACATTGAAAATCCTTTCAACAGCAGGTATAACTTGGTTGTTTATGTAATAATCTGAATCATAATTGTTTTCTTTGATTTCTTCCGGCAGCTTTGAACGGTTTCTTATTATATCGCTTCCTTGCAAAACAACAAACCTTATCATAGATCCAGGACCGACATTAACTCCCTGATTTTTTAGTCTTTGCGCAACAGCAACATGTGGACCGCGAGCATCATAATCCGAAATTTCTTTTTGCAGTTGGGTTTGTATTATCACCTTTTCAAGAATTATTTTTTTATTTCTCAGGTCATTAACGACTTTTTTGACATACTCTAAAGCCTTTTCATTATCACGCTCTTTTAATATGATTTCCAAAACTTTTTCCTGCACTTCTTTTGCAATCATCGACCAATTTCTCCTTACACTTTCAAAGCCCTTGATTTTTAGCATCTTATTTTCATCAACAAGAGCATATTTTTTCTTCGCACCATAAGCACCTACCTTTGCTGATACAAATATTCCTGAAGGATAAAAACCATCAAATTCAAGCTCCATTAATCCAGGAAGCTCCTGATTAATTTTTTCCGAGAATTTTTTAGCATCTTCTTTTGTTTTGTCTCCCAAAGTTGTGAATAAAGAGTCAGTATCCCCATAAATTACCTTAAATCCAGATTCTTCTGCTTTTGCTATGACATCTTTTATGTAATACCTTCCAAATGCAGTTGTTGCCTGTGCGCATTCTATTGAGTACCAACGGGCAGCAAAAAAACCCAGGTAACCATAAAAAGAATTTGCAAGAAGCTTTAAACTATTTTGTCTTGCATCCAAGATTGCAAACTTCTCATCTATCTGGTCTTTTATTATTTCCTTAATCCTTGTTCTCCGAGTTATCAAGTCTTCTATTAATGTTGGTATAAATCCTTTTTTTTTGCTGCAAAACCAGATTTTTTTATTATCCTCCATTGGTGCAGGAGTTGCTTCTTCTGCGCAACAACTGCAATTTATTGTTCCAGGGCTTATGTTATGTGAGCCTATTATTGTTGGGTACAAGCTACGGTAATCAAACACAACTATGTTGTCATATAAGCCGGGCTTTGGCTCAAAAACAAATGCACCCTTGTATGTCAGCAGCCTTCTTTTCATAATCTCATCATTTGAGGGCTTGTTTGGAGATATTTCATTAAAATTAAGGGCATGCCTCATCAAATACCATTCAACTAACTGCGAAAAACCAAACCGGTTTACATCATATATTGTAAGACCTGTTATCTTGACCATTTCACTTATTGTTGGCATTAATTTTTCAGCAAGGTTGTAGGATAATCTGGCATCGTTTAGGTTGTATTCACAGAATTCGTTGAGTTCTGTTTCATCGTCCCATGCTTTTGAAAGCTGGTTTAAGTCAACATCATGCTTTTTTTCACCAAGCAGTTCAGATGCAACAGAATTTAGATTATAGGTTTCTGTTTCTAGTGTACCGGATATTATTTTCCTTATAAACTTGAAGATATCGAGGTGTGTAATACCGGTAAGCTGTGCTGTGGTAACTTTTCCTTTGCTGACTTTTAATTCTGAAAAGTCTAATCCTAAATCAAGCTTAATCTTGTATTTGTCAGCCCTTGTTTTTATGTATGGAAGATCAAAACCATCAGAAAAATATCCTGTCAAAATATCGGGTTTGTAAGTTTCAATCACTTCCTTGAATTTCTCTATTAACTGTGCTTCGCTGTCAACAAACTCAACATAATCTAAATCTGTCTTAAAGCGCTTCCATACAAATACCTTTTCGAAATCTTCTGCATAAAATGAGAGCATTATTATTGGATTTTTTTCAGGTTTAATCTCTCTGTAGAGCGGCGTATATGTCTCTATGTCAATGGAAAGGAGCTTTGGTTTTAGGAATGTTTCAGTTCCAAAAGCCTCTATTTTTTCTGCTTTGAAAGCTGGAACTCTTAAATTTTGATTTCCAAAGCTTCCTTCTGCTTCATATAAAGTTAATGGTGTTATGTTTTTGTCTATTAAGAATCTCCTTGAAAATAAAATATCCTTTTCGTTTATTGCTTCAATGTTGCTTAGATTCTTTAATTCATGGCTTATAATCGGAACATCTCTTGGAAGTTTTGTGAAAACTTTTAGAGCATTAACCTCTTTGCCTAGATATCTCTTTTTTATTGTTTCAACGCGAGTTATTGAATATGTTTCATTATTCCTTGTGAGTTTGAAGTTCTTTAGTTGTTCTGCTATATCAAAACCCCTCTTGGGTATGACATAAAAATAAGGTTCAAAGTCATCATAAAGAACGCATATCTGCTTGTTGTCAGCAGTTCTTCCAAATAAGTGGATTACTGGCTTTTCATCTATGACTTTGTAGGTTACATCCAAAGGAAAGAACCTTATTTTATCCCCCATATTAGCAGAGTAAGGTTTTTGGATATATAAAGGTTGGCGGTTTTTATGTATCTCACGATAAATTTATATATCTCTAAAAAAACTTCTATGTACTATAAAATGAACCACGATGATGAAGACTGGAAAAAGCAAATAGAAAAATTTAAAGTTGTTCAGAAATGCCCTAAATGCGGAGAGCTGGCATTGAACTATGTCGGAGGAAAGATTAAATGTTCTAAGTGCAGTTATGAACAAAATATGAAAAATATATAATTTACAAAAGGACTAGGTGAGTTAAATGAGAATAAACAAAGAACAACGAGTTGGAGTTTTTGTAGATGTGCAGAACTTATATTATTCTGCAAAAAATTTGTACAAGGCAAAAGTTAATTTTGCACAGGTTCTTAGGGAGGCTGTGGCTGGAAGAAAATTAGTAAGAGCGATAGCATATGTTATTAAAGCCGATATTAAAGAAGAAAAGAGCTTCTTTGGTGCCTTGGAAAAAATAGGTTATGAGGTAAAATCTAAAGATCTGCAGACATTTGCAGGCGGAGCAAAAAAAGGTGACTGGGATATTGGTATATCTATGGATATGATTGAATTGGCTAATAAACTGGATACAACTATCTTAGTAAGTGGTGATGGTGATTTTGTGCCTTTAGTGCAACATTTAAGGCGCGCAATGGGATGCAAAATAGAGGTAATGGCTATTGGACCTAGCAGTTCTGGCAAATTGAGGGAAGAAGCAGACGAGTTTATAGATATAGATAAGGACAAGAGAAAATATTTGATCAAATACTAATTAACTGTTACTTTTAAGTAGTGAAAAATAGAAAGATTTATAAAGGGGAAAATACATAGAATCTATGTTTGAACTTGTAATAAGGCTATTAAGATGTATAAAAGACACAGCAACTGGGACGAGGACAAGTGGGATATTCATAGTGATAAAAGTAGCAGCGGCTATGCAGGCGATAGTTCAGATGGTAGTAGTGCTGGTTACGCTGGTCATAGTTCTAAAGATTCTCAGCAAGATTACCATAAAAATGAGATGTATAATGCTGATAAGCCAGATGGCGATAAAATAAAGGATTCTTATAGAGGTAATGAAGAGGAAGAAAAAAAGAAAGGAGACGAAAAGAAAGAAAAAACAATTGTGGATGCGGTAGAGCAGGAAGAAAAATACCAGAAGAAAGAAGAACAAGAAGAATTTCAAGCAGTTGCTAAAGATATCTTGGGTAACAACATGCCCCAAGATTCATTGAATAATAAAAATAATAAAGAAACAAAGAAAAAAAATAATAAAAATATTGAAGAAGCTATTAACGAAGCAATAAAGGAAGAAAAAGAAATAGTGCATATTGATTAAAATGTACCAGAACCCATTCACTCCCGGATATGAAGTTCTGAGCAAAAGCGGTTATAGTGCAGATTCTCATGGCAACCTAAGCAATACTGTTGCCTATCTTGTTACTAATGATTTTCCTGATTATGCTACGATGTTTTATCGCCCTACAGAGCATGAAACAACAACTTCAATAAAATATGGAAACTTTGAGCAGGATTATAGTAATTTAAGAGAAATACAAAAATCCTTAAATGGACCTTCAATTGAATTTTATATTCCACCTTCTTTTGAAGTTGCGGACGGCGTTGGAAGGCAAGACCTGCAGGTTGTAGACAAATTGAAAGAAAATTTTATGGAAAAGCTGCATAAGGAAGCGTTAGAGGAAATTGAGAATGCCCAAAAACAAGTTAAAGGAAAAAATATAAAGATAATCCAGGTAGAAGATATTTTATTGTTAAGGAAAAGAAAAAAAACTATTATCTTTAAGGATAAATAGAACCAATAAAAACATATTTATATTTCTAAATCATTTCTTTAAATTATGATGAATAAAAAATTATTTACACTTATTGTTTCTATTTTAATGGTGCTTGATGTTCCTTTTATTATCTACGGATTTAATTTCAATTCTGTCGCCTTTGATGAAGATTATTATAAAAAAGAATTTTCTAAATACAACGTTTATGGAAATCTAGAAAATTATGCTATAGAAAAAATTAATAGTGATGTTTTAAATTATTTGAAAAATGAGAAAAATAATGAGCTAATTAAAAATGAATTCTTCAATGAAAGGGAAAAAATACATTTATTAGACGTAAAGAATTTAATTCAAACAATTTTTACAATATTTAATATTTCAATAATTTTATTTCTATCATTATTTATTTTATTGATATTATTATTATCCTGTGAATCAAAGATTCCCAGGACACCAAAAATCTTTGATTTTTGTGCGAATTTTAATTTTAAAAAAATCACAAAAAAATTATTAATCATTCTGGTTATTGGATCCTTATTGACATTATTAGACGCTGTTATATTTTTTATTTTATCTAATTTTAATTTTAATTTTATCTTTGATATAATGCATAAAACTTTTTTCAGTCTTGGAACTTTTACTTTTAATCCAGAATCTGAAAATATTGTTGTTTTGTATCCGGAAAATTTATTTTTTGATTTTTTAGTTAAGATAATTTCTAATACAATCTTGTCGTCTATAATTATACTATTTTTTTCTATAATGTCATTTTTTATTTTTTTTAGATTCATTTTTTCAAAATTTTTTCAAAAAATACTGACGACAATAACAAAAAACAGAAAGCTTTAAATACTACTTTTGAAATAAATTAGTTTTGATAAAATAGTTAATTTAAAAAAAATGAGGGAATTCGGTCAACATTTGACGATAGACGCATCGTCCTGCAATAAGAGAAAATTGACTGATCAAAGTCTTGTTTACGATATTCTTAATAATCTTCCTAAGGAGCTGGGAATGCATAAGATGACACTGCCTCATGTTGTGAAGTGGTTGGACCCTGGCTCTACAATACCTGGAATCTCTGGCTTTGTCATGATTGCAGAATCCCATATAAGCATCCATACTTTCCCGGAAAAAGATTATGTTTTTATTGATGTGTTCTCATGCAAGGGGTTTGATGTGGATAATGCAGTTAAGTTACTGGTAAGCTCTTTTGGAGCAAAAAAACATACTAAAAATATTGTAAATAGGGGCATGGACTTTCCCAGGAGCCATCCAGATCATATATATGGAGCATCAGAGCAATTGGCAAGTCCATAACGGTGATGTAACTTTTTCTAAGCAAAACTTATAAACTTTATAACCAAGCTTGTTATATATGGACATTATTGATGATATTAATAATGGCAAGAAAGAAATTATTAACTGTATAAAAAAATATGGTTCTGTGCGCGAGCACAATTACTGGTTCTTCTACAATCAGCAGAATGATTATGCAAAGGTATATTTTTTTAAATTCAATGATCGTGGATTACTCTCTGTAAGGTATAAAAGTGGGTTATGGGAGATTATCGGGGAAATACTTGCACCAGAAAATGAGAGATTGGAATTGTTTAAGAATTTTTTAAATTATGTTTTGATAGGAAAAAAAGATAAGAAAGTATTTGTTTTTGTTCCAGAAACATTCTATAATAACATCAATAATATTCTAAAAAACTCGAGTATCTATAGAATGACTAACAGGGCCGATATTTACTATACGCCTGTTTTTAACCTGAAGAACTGGGATGAGAATCTGGAAGGTAGCAAATGGAAGAAATTAAGGAACGTTAAGAAACAGTTTTTAAAATTGCATAATGTTGAGATTATTCCGTCAAGAGAGATAGAGAAAGAAAAACTGAACAATGTTGTGCACCGGTGGAGGAAAAACAGACCAAAAATAGAGAGAAATTACTATACAGAGATGTATCTTAATTTTATAAAAAATGATTTTGAAGGTACTGATATTGCTAGGTCGGTAGTTGTGGATGGTGAAGTCTGCACTATAACTTCAGGATGGAATATACCCCACAGCCAAAATTATTATTCTGCCATAGGTTTGTATAACTATAAACATAATGGTTTGGGAGAAATTGCCAATATTGATGATTTAACTCAGATAAAGAAAAGAAATTTTTTGTTTGCTGACTTCGGAGATTCTACAGAATCGTTGCTGCAATTCAAGAAGAAATTCGGACCAGAATATTTTTATAAGACCTACTGGTTTCATATAAAGGGAAAATGAAAATCCCAATTTTTATTGAATTTAGTTGGGATTTTCAATGTTCCAAACAGGTTTGAAACAAATGAATTATATTAAATTTCCAAATAATTTTGGAGAGATAGAAGATAATACATCTAATTACGATGCTTCCAAGGCTGTTATTTTGCCAATATCTTATGAAAAGACTACTACTTATGTAAAAGGTACTGGGAAAGGTCCAGGGGCTATTTTAGAAGCATCAAGAAACATGGAGCTTTATGATGAAGAACTGGATAAAAATATATGCGATGTTGGAATTTGCACTTTAAATGAATTAAAGATTGATGAAAAACCAGAGCTGATGGTCAACATGGTTAGAGAAAATGTTAAAAAATTAATTAGTGACAATAAATTTCCTGTTATTGTTGGTGGAGAACATTCAATAACTGTTGGTTGTGTAAAAGCTTTTGTTAGCTATAATGATTTTTCTATTTTGCAGCTTGATGCACATACTGACTTACGAGAAGATTATGATAGAACTAAATTCAGCCATGCATGTACGATGAAAAGATGCATGGATATATGCAAAAATATTGTTCAGGTCGGAGTAAGAAGTTTGGATTATGATGAAGCTGTTTTTATAAAAGAAAATAATTTGAAAATTTTCTGGGCAAAAGACATTTTTGATAATGATGAATGGATACAGAGTGCAGTTTCAAAACTCTCAAAAAATGTTTACATTACTCTAGATTTAGATGTATTTGACCCATCAATTATGCCTTCCACTGGCACACCAGAACCTGGCGGTTTATTGTATTACCCTGTACTTAGATTTCTGAAGAAAGTGTTTGAGGAGAGAAATGTGGTTGGTTTTGATATTGTCGAGCTTTGTCCTAATGAAAATGATGTTAGTTCTGATTTTACAGCTGCTAAAGTTCTGTATAAAATGATTGGTTATAAGTTTGATAAAAAATAATTCTCAATGAAAAATAAATAATCAAAAAAATTTATATAATAGTTCTATTATAATTTTTAATAAAGTTTGACAAAGGGGTGCATTTGATTGAAAGTAATATATGATGTTGCAAAATATCAAAAAAAGATAAAAAACTCAATTAAAAAATATGGTCATTTTGCAGAGCATAATTATCTGCATTATCTGTATAATGAGACCGAGTGGGACAAAAATATTCTCTTTGATTTTGGCAATGATAAAATTTTATTAGCGCAGTTATACGAAAAAAATAAGGTTTGGTGTCTCTTTCCTAATGGTATATTGTCGCCAGAAGATGAAAGGCTGGATTTATTGCTGGAAGCAACAAATTATATTTTAAAGAAGCAGAAAGCTAAAAAATTTATAGTAGAGGTTTCAGAAAATCTAAGAAAGAACATTCTAAATAAATTTAAAATAAAAAATAGTTTTAGGGTTTGCAATTATACTTATATCCTTTATTGGCCGCTGTACAATATGGACTTATGGCATTCAAAGCTGAAAGGCGGCAAGTGGAAGAAATTGAGGAATGTCAGAAACAGATTCTACAAAAATAACGGGGTAAGAGTAAAGGACAGCAAAAACGTTTCTAAAGGGGAACTTAAAAGAATTTTATCTACTTGGTTAAAAAAGAGAGGTACTAACGACAGAGTGGATAAGGATTATTATTTTAATTTGATTGATAATAATTTTAAGGGCATTGATATGGCAAAAACATTGTATGTTAACGGCAAACCTTGCACTATAACAGCAGGATGGAAAATCCCAAACAGCAACAATTATTATTCCTCTATAGGCATACTTGACTATTCTTATCCTGGGCTAGGGGAAGTGGCAAATATAGATGATCTCAACAGACTAAAGAGACAAGGTTATAATTATGTTGACTTTGGCGGCTCTGACAAAGTTTTGCTTTATTTCAAAAACAAATTTAAGCCAGAGAAAATTTATAAGACATACACATTTTCAATAGTAAGAAGATAAAACTATGCCTATTATTTATGAAGAAGATTGTTCTTTTAGTTTTTTTATGAATTCTATAAACTCATTTATTGCAAAACCTACATTCCAGTCATTTTTTATCAGGAAAACCAACAAGACAACAGCTATCACAAAGACTATGAAACCTATTACTTTGAATAAAAACGCCTTTTTACCTATCTTTTCCATTTGATTTACTATAATTTAAAGGCTTTATAAATTTTTTTAAATTTGAGCAGCAAAACACACAAAACCGAAATGTTTATATAAATATAATAATATAATCCAAAACAAAAAGAGGTAGATAGAAATCGCAAAGGATGAATCTTACGAACTTGCACCCCATAGGGACATTATTGAGTTAAAAAAAAGTATGCAGGAATTAAGCTTAAAAATAGAGAAATCTTCATCCCAGGCATTGATGAATTCTATGAATAACTTGGCAAAAAGCATGGATACTATGCTTAAATTATTTACTGAAGCAGCCAAAGAGATCAAGATTGAAGATAAAGAAGGATTAGAAGGTGCTGGAGAAAAAGATTTTATGAATGAAAAGCTTAATGAAATCATAGACCAAAACAAGACAATTGCAGAAAGCATGGTTGCAGTTTCTGATATGGTCAGAGATTTTACTGAAAAGCAGAAAAATCCAGAGCCAAAAGCTCCGCAGCCTAATTTTCAGCAGTCCCCACAACAGCCCCCTACGTTTGACGAGTCTTTTAATGAACCAATGTCCTCGCCATTAGACCAGCCACCACTACCTCAACAACAAGGGCCTGTTGCAATGCCAAGCATACCTTTTCCCAGCGTTAAAAAACCTAAGAAAAAAGGCTTATTTGGAAGATTAATAAAGTAAAAATGCAAAATATTTCTTTGGACCATACAGATATAGCAAACTTAAAAAATTTTTTCAGAAAGCTTTGCTTAGTAAGCACCAGATACACAAAAAAGGATAAATCCACAGAAACAGCAACTAAGGAGATGCTGAAAATTAGGGTACTGGAGCTTGAGGAAGAGGTGCATAAGGCAAAAGAAGAACGGGACAAAGCATTGGAAGAAAACAAAAACAAAATTAATCAGCTGAATGGGGCATTAATATCCGTAAAAATAAAAATGAATGAGCTGCTTCAGGCTAAAAAAGAAAAGGAAATAAGAACAAGAAACTTAGAGAGAAAAATAAGAAAGACAGTAAAATAGCTAAACATCCCTGCCCATTAATGTGTTTCTATTGTTTAATTTTGCTCTTTTTGATGATTCTTCTATCAGCTTTTCAACTTTTTTATTCAGTGCTTCATAAAAATCTTCTGCTATGCTTAAAGCCTTGCCATCAACCTTTGCATAATTCTTAACCTGCGACCTTACAACCAAGCTTGTTCCCATTGATACCACCCATTAAATTTTTATTAATTATAATTTTTAAAGTCTTTTTATTGATTTTATTTTTATTATTGTAATGAAATTTAACGTAAACTTTACTTATGCGCAAACCAAAAACTTAACTTATTCTTTTCTTTTTTATCCAGTCTGCAAAATCCAAATCTTGTAAATTGAATAACATCATTCTCCTTCAAATTTTTTACCATTGGCTCTGCAACCCCCTTCATTAATTTTTTATCAGGCATTAAAATTTCTGTTTTAATTAAGTTTTTTTGTTTAGGAAGCCAATGTACTATCAAGTCTCCTTGTTTCTTGAATTTTTGATGCTCTGTGGAATGGAATATTAACTTACTGCCTTTCTTCTTGAAATTCAGACAATCCATCAACCTATACAACTTACCATTTTTAAATTTCTTAAAATCATCTTTTTCAATATAGAACCTATCATTAACTTTGAACTGCCTAGCACGCTCTTTTGCATCCGGATGCAGCTTTAATTTTACAACCTGTTCAGGAGCTTTCTCTATTTTAATCTCCTTAGAGTCATGAATAAAAAAATACCTATTAGAGTGCGCATCAAGCAGCCTTTTGTTATGCACAATAAGATCGTCCCAGGTCAAAACAGATTCTGCTTTTGTAATTCCTGTGGATAAAACAAAATTCTTGATTGCTTCTGGCAAAAATCCTCTTCTTCGTAATGCAACAATTGTCGTTAAAGATGGGTCATCCCAACCAATAAGTTTTTTCTTCTTTATCAGCTCTCTTATAACTCTTCCAGAGCTTTCTACACCTTCTAAATTAAATCTTGCAAACTCATAGATTTTTGTTTTGTTGAAACCAAGTACTGTCTGCAGATGGTTTTGCAGCTCATTCCTTAACTCAAATTCTTTAGTCCTTAATCTGTGAGTAACACCTTCAATACCATCTAATGCTGCATTCTCAAAGTCATAAGTTGGCCAGACATGATATTTATTACCATGCCTTGGATGGGTGTGTTTTATTATCCTAAACAATGTAGGGTCCCTCATAGTTGTGTTTTCATGCTGCATATATCCTTTAAGCCTCAATATCATTTCTCCTTCGTTTGCCTTGAATAAATCTTCAAACATCTTAATATGCTCTTTTTCCAGCAAATATCTGCATGTACATTCCTTCCCTTCAAACCTGCCTTTCTTTATCTTTTCATGGCTGCATTTACAGACATAAGCATAACTTTTTTCAACCAATTTTTTTGCTAGGTCATAAAACTCCTCCATATGGTCAGATGCATAATCTATAACCTCGGGTTTAATGCCAAGCCATTCATAATTTTCTAAATGTATTTTATAGAATTCCTTGTCAGCAAGTTTTGGATTGGTATCCTCAAACCTTAAAATAAACTGTCCATTGTATTTTTTTGCTAATTCATAATTAAGAAAAATTGATTTTACATGTCCTATATGTGGATATTTGCTAGGCTCAGGAGGAAATGCTGTTACAACCTTTTCGTTTTCCTTAATGTCAAAAACAGAGAAAATGTCTTTTTTCTCCTTTACAACTTCTTTAAATGAATATTTTTCAAGCTCTTTTTTTTGTTTTTCAAAACCTAAAGAATTAACATCATCAACTGTTTTTTTTATCTCCTTGCTTAATTTCTTCATATCTTTCTTAAGCTGCGGATTTTCAGCAAGAACCTTGCCAATAATAGCCCCGATATTAGCCTTTCCTTTGTATTTGACTGCATTTTGTAGGGCATATTTTAAGATTAGCTGTTTCATAGTATAAATTAATAATAATAGAGGTTATTTAAATATATAGCCCTAACATTTAAATAATACCCCCATTACCAGCTAAATATGGCTAATAGCTTGATTAAGAACAACATATTTGGCTTATTTATCTTTATTATTGCAATTTTATTAATAATTTTAGGAGTATATGCTGAGTGGCTTTGGTTCGAATCATTAAATTATCTTTCTGTTTTCAAAACAGTTCTTTTTTCAAAAATAACATTAGGAGCTGCAGTTTTTATATCCTTTTTTATATTTTTACTGCTGAATTTTATGATATTAAAAAGAAGGGCAGATATAGTCCATCAAAAAATATATTTGGTTATCATATTCATTGTTTCTTTGTTTGCAGGGCTTCTCTCAACTACATACTGGTTTACTGTATTAAGATTTTTAAACTATGTTAATTTTGGATTTGTTGATCCCATCTTTAGGAATGATATTGGTTTCTATATTTTTGTTTTGCCATTCTATAACTTTGTACTGGGTATATTGCTTTTCTTGCTCGCAGCAATTCTTACCATGACCGCAGTTACCTACCTATTTACAATCAAAACAAAAAAAGCTCCAAAACCAGATATTAAAGAAGGAATGTCTTTTGGTTTTGAACAACCTTTCCAGCAGATTAAAATAGAAATTCCAAAAAAAGGAAGAAGTCATTTGGCATTTTTAGGAGGATTACTTTTGATAATATTTGCAGCTTTTTTCTATCTTAAGAGATACTCTATTCTGTTTTCCCAAAGAGGAGCAGTATTTGGAGCAGGCTTTACTGACATTACAATCACCCTTCCATTATATACAATTTTAGCAGCTCTTACAGTAATAACTGCATTTATAGCATTTGCCTACATTTACAATCAGAACACTAAACTGCTTGTTGGAAGCATTGCATTAATTTTAGTTGTGTCTTTTGGAGGGAATATTGTAGCAGGTGCAGTACAGAGCCTGTATGTTCAACCCAACGAATTTAACCTTGAAGAGCCTTATATAAAACAAAACATAAAACATACCTTGTTTGCATATGATCTTAATAATGTTGATACAAGGGATTTTCCAGTAACTTACGACCTTACTATTAATGATATCAACAAAAATAAAGCAACTATAGATAATGTGAGACTATGGGATTGGAGGCCTTTATTGACAACAAACAGGCAGATACAGCTTTTCAGGACATATTATGAGTTTCTTGATGTGGATGTAGACAGATATAAACTCGATAATAAGCTTAGACAGATAATGGTTTCTCCTCGCGAATTAGACCAGAATCAGCTGGCTGATAAAGCAAAAACTTGGGTTAATGAAAAGCTGGTATATACACATGGCTATGGTGTAGTTGTCAGCCCGGTTAACAAGGTAAGTAATGAGGGTCTTCCAGAACTGTTTGTTAAAGACATACCATCAAAAGTAGAGTATAAAGAACTTAGAATTGCACAACCGAGGATTTATTTTGGTGAGCAATCAAATGATTTTATTGTTGTTAATACTAAATCAAATGAGTTTGATTATCCGTTAGGCAATGAGAATGTATTTACATCATACAATGGTACTGGTGGCATAAAACTTTCAAATATACTGAAAAAGGCTATTTTCTCAACTAAACTCGGTTCATTGAATTTGTTTATATCAAGCGCTGTTACAAAAGAGAGTAAAGTTCTGCTTAATAGGGATATTATTGAAAGAGCAACTGCTTTAGCCCCATTTCTTCAATATGATACTGATCCTTATGTTGTTATTAATGATGGTAAATTGTTCTGGATAATAGATGCCTATACAACATCAAATGAATTTCCATACAGCGAAAATATTGGTATTAACTATATTAGGAATGCAGTTAAAGTTGTTATAGATGCTTATAACGGAAATGCGGATTTCTATATTATAGATAAGGAAGATCCATTAATACAAAATTACGCAAAAATCTTTCCAAAACTGTTTAAGGATTTTGAGGATATGCCTAATGGCTTAAAAGAACACATTAGATACCCGGAAGACTTAATGAGAGTGCAGATGAGGATTTATGGCACATACCATATGAAAGACCCTCAAGTTTTCTATAATAGAGAAGATGTTTGGAGAACTCCAAATGAGATTTACAGCAGCAACGAAGTTGAGCTTAAGCCCTATTATATTATCCTTAAGCTTCCTGATGCAGAAAAGGAAGGATTCTTTTTAATTACACCATTGATTCCCCGCGGAAAGGAAAATATGGTTGCTTGGTTTGTAGCACATTCTGATCCTGATAACTATGGCAAACTAGAAGTTTTCAGGCTGAGCAAACAAGAGCTTACTTACGGGCCAATGCAAATAGAGGCCAGAATAGACCAGGATACAGAAATTTCCCAGCTTTTGACATTATGGGACCAGCAAGGTTCTGAGGTAATCAGAGGAAATCTTCTGACAATACCTCTAGAGCAGAGCTTCCTTTACATAGAACCAGTTTATCTCAAAGCATCTGCTGCTGGAGCTTTGCCACAACTAAAAAGAGTTATTGTTGCTTATGAAGACAAGGTTACAATGGAAAAAACTTTGCAGGATGCTCTTGAAGTTATTTTCAAAGGAAAAATAGGAAAGGCTAAGAAAAAAGAATCTGTTCAGATGCCTGAAACCATGCCTGAAAAATTCAAGCAAGCCTCAGATTTATATAAAGAATCACAGGATGCTTTAACTCAAGGAAACTTTGCAGAGTATGCTGAGAAAATAGAAGAACTTGGCAGAATTCTTAATCAAGATTAAAGCGAAAACTATTTAAATGATTTGTATCAAAATATTAATCAACAAAGACTAAGGGGCTTATATTCTTAAATCGAGAATAGGAAAAAATTATGGGAAGGAAAATTACAGTTATTCCTAAAGCACCTGTCGGAAGAATTTTAATAAAGGCAGGAGCAAAAAGAGTTTCAGCAGATGCCGCTAGTGTTTTTACAGAGATTTTGATTGAGATGACAGAAAACATAGCTATACAAGCAGCTAAAATAGCAAAACATTCTGGGAGAAAAACTGTTAATGAAGGAGATGTAAGATTGGCTGCTAAGAAATAATAGGATTATCTAATTTCTCGTCGATAAAATTTTGGAAATAGAAAACTTTATAAACAACTCTATATACTACAGAATATATTACAAAAAATAAATTTTACAATAATAACAACAAATCATGTTTTGGGGTTGGTTAGATGGATAATAAAGAAATATTCAATGTCTTTTTCAGAGAAAAGCCAGCTATGATGTTAGTAGAGTTAAAGAATGCAAAATCAGAAGTTTACGCTTCATCTTTGGCAAAGTGTGTTGACTGCACATATTCTCATGTTGTAAAAATTCTTCAAGAAATGGAAAAGTCTGGTTTAATAAATTTTGAAAAGCAGGGAAGATTAAAACTGCTTACTTTAACAAAAACAGGTTCTGAAATTGCTGACCATATTGATGGGATAAGGATTAAGTTATAACAAAATTAATTTTTATTTATTCTATAATTATTTTTTCTTTAACCCATGAAATAGAAATAACCTAAACAATCTCTTCCATTGCCCTTTTTTCCAGAACAACTTTTGCCTTTTCTATAAAATCACCTTCTATGTCTGTAGGTATTAAGGCACCAGCAGCATTTGCATGACCGCCTGCCTCACAATTAGGTATCTCTTCGATTATAGCATCTATAATCTGTTTTAAATCTGTTCCATTACAGTTTCCGCACATTCTCAAAGAAACTTTTGTTGTTCCGTCTATTAACTGCGCCATCGACATTATGAATTTCTCTTGGACATTGTTTGACTTTGATAAAATAGAAGCCAGAGTTCCGATTAATGTGGACCTTATTTGGTCTTGCGCATTAATTATTACATAACCCTCCCCTTTTGTTATTAAGCTGGAAGTTTTATTTTTATCATACCACTTTAAAGAGCTTATTATTTCTTTTTTATAATTACCCATTAAGTAAATTGCTTTTTTCTTTATCTTTTCATCCCCTAAGCAAGTTCCAATGCCCAATGATGCTTTATCCAATCTTCCACATGCGTTAAGCAGTGTTGCAAACTCCTTTGCATCTTTTGTAGGGCTTTCATGATCTTCTTCTCTCAGAAGGTAAACGTTTCCAAGAACATCTTCAGGATTTTTTTCTCCAAGCCTTGTTAATATAACTCCTGCAACCAGTTTTTTCATCTCTTCCGCATTCAGATGCACAATTTTTGTCCATCCTTTATCATGCTTGGGATTTATACCCAACTGCTGCAGAAATTGTATAGCCCCGGATTCGTTTCCTGTAACACCCGGAATAAAAGGGTCTGTGCAGTACTCTAAAACTTTATGCAGTGGCTTTGTTTGGGCTCCGAATAGCCTTAAGCCCCTAATGACCTTGATTTTTCCTTTATCAATGGCTGTCTTTAAAATTTCATTGTTGATCTTCTCAAAACCATTGTTTTCCTGCATGTCTCCCATAGCCCCGATTATTGCTATGTGCGCGAATTCTTTTATTTTATCGTCAAGGCAACTGGCGAATAAATAAACAACACCTGCACCAGAAACCTCTTTACTGGCGTTAATTCCAAATTTATGAGGATTTAGAAAGAAAATATTATCTCCATCAGCATCTTTTTTTTCAGGCTCATGATGGTCAAGAATAAAAACCTTTTTTTCTTTAAAGAGTTTCTCTATCTCTGTTAGTGCTCCAGAGCCAAGATCGGTAAATATAAAATAGTTGTATGGTTCTCTTGCTAGCTCTTTCAGGACTTCTTTTTTTATCTGCTGGATTATTGATATGGAGTACTTCCTGTTGTCATTGTTCAAGCATTTGACCATTAAAGAAGCAGAGCTTATGCCATCGGCATCAAGATGGCTTACAATCCTTATTACGTCAGTTTTTGGAATCTTCTTAAATTCTTCAACAGCTTTTTTGATATCTTCCTCAAATAAACTATAAGAATCCATTTTTAGAAAATTTTAGAACAAAGGTTATATTTATGTGTTTTGATTTCTATCTCCCAAATCTTCTTTCTCTTTGACTAAACTCTTTAATTATGTGTATTAAATCCTGTTTGGTGAATTCCGGCCATAACTTATCTATGAAAAAAAGCTCGCTATAACTAATCTGCCACAAAAGAAAATCACTTATTCTTTTCTCTCCTCCAGGTCTTATTAGAATATCTGGGCTGCTGCTTAAGTATAAATTCTCTTTTATAAGTTCTTCATCAATATATTCTTCCTTAATCTCTTTGTTTTTTAATTTTTGAATGATTTTTTTCAACGCATCTGTTATTTCAGCTTTACTGCTATAAGCCATTGCAAAATTTAATTTAAAATTATCATTGTTTTTTGTCCTTTCCATAATCTCATACATTCCTTTTTGTATGTTTTCTGAAAACCTATGCAACCTTCCAATAAATCTAACTTTTATGCCATTCTTATCTAGTCCTTTATCATTTTTTAATTTCTTTATACTTTCTTCAAATAACGAAAATAAAACTTTTTTCTCCTGTTTAGACCTGTCGAAATTATCTATTGAGAATGCATATAATGTTAATTCTTTAATGCCAAGCTCTTGGCACCATTTTGAAATTTCTTTTATCTTGTCAGCGCCAAATTTATGCCCCAGCCATGGCTTCAATCCTTGTTTTTTAGCGAAGCGTCTGTTACCATCTAAAATTATTGCTATATGTTTAGGGTTATTATTTTGATCCATATTCATTTATGAAGTGCTGGTTTATTAATAAATATTTGTAAAAAAATTTAATAGGAGTATAAATTTATATATTGAATTGATTTAATTATTGATAATGAAATACAATATCAGAGCTGCTTTATGGTTAAGCGTAATTATTTTTATAATCTTCTTGCTGCAGAAACTAATCCCTGCATTCACCGATTTATTTATTTTGGACAGCAGATTAGTTATTCCCAGAATTTGGACTTTACTGACTGCTATATTTTTGCATTCCGGAATGGTGCATTTACTTTACAATTTATTTGCATTAGCTCTGTTTGGCAGTATTCTTGAGCATATAATTGGAAGCAGGAAGTTCTTGATTTTGTTCTTTGTTTCTGGGTTAGCTGCAAGTTTTGCAAGCCTTCCATTTTACACTATGGTTTTAGGAGCCTCAGGAGCTATTTTTGGAATTTTAGGGATGTTGGGTATATTAAGGCCCAAGCTTGTAGTTTGGTTGTATTCAATACCTATGCCAATGATAATTGCCTTGTTTGTGTGGGCTATTGGGGATATCCTTGGAATCTATGCTCCATCAGGAACTGCAAACATTGCACATCTTGGTGGTTTAGGTGTTGGATTAATTGCAGGAATTTATTATAGAAAACAATTTAGGGAAAAGAGAAATAAAAGAGAAGGTGTTCATATTGATGAGGGAAAAGTTAAGGAATGGGAAAATACCTTTTAGATTTATTTTACACAAACTTTTTAAACATTATTCTAACTCATTAAGCTATGAAAGTTAAAATCAATAAAGAGCTGATAGAGCATGTTGCTGAAGTAGCAAGGTTAAAACTTACAGATAAAGAGATAGAAAAGTTTTCTAAAGAACTTAAAGAAATTATTGGAGTTTTCTCTAAGTTAGATAAAGTTGATACAAAAGGCATTGAGCCTAGTTTGCAGGCTGTTGAATTGAAGAATATGCTGAGAGAGGATAAGGAAGAGAAATCATTTACACAAGAGGAGGTTTTGAGTTTGACAGAGCATAAGAAGGATGGCTACTTTAAGGGTCCAAAAGCAGTTTAATGGGGAGAAAATGAAATTTTATCCAATAATTTTGATAGCAAGTATTATTGTGTTAGCAGGTTGTGGTGCAGATGATATTGAAAATAATAGGGGCGGTGATAATATGAATCCAATAGCAGTTTTTGATACATCCATGGGAGAATTTAAGATAGAGCTATTTGAGGATAAAAGTCCTATTACAGCCGGCAACTTTAAGAAATTAGTGCAAGGGGGATTTTATGACGGAACAAAATT
>JASMFO010000056.1 GCA_030751755.1 Candidatus Woesearchaeota archaeon | reverse complement strand
ATCCTCTCCTTTCATCCATTGTTTTACTTGCAATGAATTAATTTCTACAATGTTTTTCATTGCTTTTGGTCCTACTATTTGAGAGCCTTCAATGCTTAGTCTTATTTTATCATTTCTTGTTTCACAAAAATACATTCCAATAGAATTAATCCTTAACTTTTCCAAATCAATTTTTGAAATATCTTTATTAATAATAAAAATTCTATTCTTATTGTTTTTCAAAAAAGCATAATTTAATTTTAATTTAGCATTCCATTGGTTTTCTATTAGTTTTAGAATTTGTTTTATCTCTTTGGTATTTAATATTTTTAATTGGGGCATTTTATATGCCCCACATTGCATTTTTAGCCCTCATTATCTCTGCTATCTCTTTCAAAATTGCTTTTTCTTCTTCTGATAAGTTCTTCTTAAGCTCTTTTAATTTTATAAAGTCCTCTTCTGGGATGGCAGAATACAAAATATTGTTTTCGTTAATTTGCCTTCCTACTGTAACTTTTGGCAAAGATATAGCAACCTGCTTTCCTTTTTCAGCTTCATTTAAATTTTCCTGGTCTTTCTGTATGCTTTTTACTTCTGTTATCTTGTTTCCGTCTTTTTTCATTAATGGCGTGTCTACCTTGACTTTTCCCTCTAAAACATCAACTCCAACAACTGCGGGATTATTCTGCCTAAAGATGTAACCTTTCATTATCTGGAGTTTGCAAGGCCTTACCAAAAATTCTATTTCCTTTCCTTCTAAGCGTTTATTCTCTTCTTTCTGCCACTTTTCAAAATCTTCAATTAATTTGTAAATGATATTATTTGTAAGTATTTTGACATTGTGTGCTTTTATATCTGGCATTAATTCTACATTAAATCCAAGAATTGCGGAATTTAAGGGGTCTTTTTCATAACTTATTGAGGCATCTGAAATATCTTTTTTTGAAATATCACCAATGCTTGCTTTTTTTACAGCAATATTTTTCTCCTTTAGCATTTTAACAAGAGCTTCCAGGCTTCCCAATGAATCTGCTTTTATTACTATGCCCCGCTTGTCTGTCTCAATTACAACTTCCTCAATTTCTTTTTTAAGTTCTTCCTTAACTATTCCTATTTCATTTAACGAACAAGACCTTAAGGGCATTCCAGCCACAACATTATCCAATTCTGGGGTCGAGATTTTTATTCCAGTAGCTGCTGAAACTTTAGAAACATTAGTAAATTTTGTTTTTTTATCTCTGATGTCTTTCAGGGGCAATGGCTCTAATAGAGCTTTAACTTTGGTTGATATTGGCTCATCCAATGTTCCTATTACAATTGTATCATTTTTCTTTAATGTTCCGTCATAGATTATTACATCTATTGTTTTTCCTACGCCTTTTTCTTCCTTGACTTCCAAGACCGTACCGCGAGCATGACCTTCTATATTTACATTTAATTTCTGTTCCATGAATTTCTGGGCCAGGCCTGTAAGGACCATTAACAGTTCAGGAATCCCCTCTCCTGTTTTCGCTGATGTTGGAGTTATCGCTATCTGCTTGGTATAATCTTCTACCCTATCAAATCTTTCAGCGTTGAAGTTCAACTCTGATAATTTACCAACCAATTCATACAATTTTGTATCCAATATTTTTTGTATATTTTCCGACTGAGAATTGATATTTTGCATTAAAAATGAATTACTGCTCTGCCATCCTGAAAGCAAATCTATTTTATTCAAGGCTATAATGAAAGGTGTTTTATATTGCTTTAATATCTCAATGCATTCAAGGGTTTGTGGCTTTACACCCTCATTTATATCTATGACCAAAATTGCTATATCTGCTAGATTGCCTCCTCTTTTTCTTAATGAGGTGAAGGCCGCATGGCCAGGACTATCAATAAAGAGCAAACCAGGGATTGTAAGCTTTAATTTTAAAGTGTCTAATAATTTACCGCATATTTTTTTAATTGTTTCCAGAATAATGTTACTGCATCCGATGTGTTGTGTAATTTTTCCTGCTTCTTGCTGAGCTGTAGAGGTCTGTCTAATGAAATCCTGCAAAGATGTTTTTCCATGGTCTATATGACCCATAAAAGTTATTATTGGTTGTCTTAATTTCATATTAAACAGTAATAGAATCTATTTTTTAAAGGTTGTTATTATTCAATTAGGATGACTATAAATAATTTTAAAAACCCCATCAACATACCTTCCTAAAATGTCGAATGTAGAAATAATGGCGCCCGCAGGGTCTTTTGAAGCGCTACAAGCAGCAACAAAGGCTGGAGCAGATTCTGTGTATTTTGGAGTGGGAAAACTTAACATGAGGGCCAGGTCTGCAAATTTCAAGTTTAAGGATTTAGAAAAAGTTGCAGCAATTTGTAAAAAGAATAATGTCAAATCATACCTTGCCTTAAACACCATATTGTATGACTCTGATATGAGCATAATGAAGAGAGTATGCAACAGGGCAAAAAAATCCGGAGTGAATGCTGTCATTGTAAGCGATATTGCTGCTATGATGTATGCAAAATACATTGGGCTGGAAGCCCATAGCTCCACTCAGCTTAATATATCAAACATTGAGGCTGTAAAGTTTTTTTCTGAATTTACAGATGTCATTATCCCGGCAAGGGAGCTGACATTGAAGCAAATTGAAAGTATTGTTAAGCAGATAAAGAAGGAAAAAATAAAGGGTCCAAGTGGAAAACCCGTAAAAATCGAGCTGTTTTGCCATGGCGCTTTATGCGTCTCTATAGCAGGAAAGTGCTATATGAGTCTTGCGACATATAATGCCTCTGCCAACAGAGGAGCATGCCTGCAAAACTGCAGGCGTTCTTATAAGGTAATCGAGGAGGGGACTGGAAATGAGCTTGTTATTGACAACAAGTATGTCATGTCCCCAAAAGATCTGTGTACCATTGGCTTTCTGGACAAGATAGTCAAGGCAGGAGTTTCTGTACTTAAGATAGAAGGCAGAGCAAGATCTCCAGAATATGTATATGAGGTTACAAAGGCCTATAAAGAGGCAATAGAAAGTATCAATAGAAATAATTATACAAAAGATAAAATTAAGGGATGGACAAAAAAGCTAAAGGGCGTCTACAACAGGGGATTCTGGGATAATGGTTATTATCTTGGGAAAAAACTGGGGCAGTGGAGCGGCACCTCTGGCTCAAAAGCAACTACTAAAAAACAATATATTGGTAAGGTATTTAATTATTTCAATAAACCGCAAGTAGCCGAGATAATTTTAGAAGCTGGCAAGTTAAAACAATCAGACAGTTTGCTTATTACAGGCCCCACTACAGGAGTTGTACAGACTAAAGCAGAAACAATTCTCAAGGATGATAAAAAAGTTAGAGAAGCTAAAAAGAAGGATCATGTAACTGTTAAGGTTTCTGAAAAAGCCAGGAAAAATGATAAAGTGTATGTGATAAAGCCAGTCGCAAATGCTTGATTCATCCATAGTATACACTGCAATACATAAATCTTTAAATATGAGATACCATTCTACAATAGTATCAGTTTTGAGGTGGTTAAATGCGTCATCAAATATTGTTGGTAATGTTTCTTGTGTTCGGATTAATAGGTACTATAAGGACCTATGATTATGGTGATGGCATGTCGTTCGTGCATGTAAATGTTAACAATGACGGAGCAGAAGATTTGGATGACTTAAGTGTGAGAGTTCTTATTTATGATTTGGGCGTTATTTTCCAGACAAATTCTTTTGACCTGAATGATGGGGATGTGGATGGTAAATTCCTGTTCTTGAATACTGCTGATGTACAGCCTGGAACTTATTTGGCAAGAATCACAGCAAGCAATGATGATGTAAGGGATGTAAGGCACAGGTACATTACCATAGCTTAAATCCGATAGTCTTTTATTTTATTCAAGATTCTATATTTCTATGTATGAAACTATTAGGGAAGGGAAGGCATCTATAAGAATAAAGAAAGTCAGTAAAATCTCCAAGGAGATGGATGTGTTTTACAATCCTGTTATGGAATTAAATCGTGATATAACAATCCTATTACTGCAACAATTCTCTCCAATGAATCTTTGTGATCCATTAGCTGCAAGCGGGATAAGGTCAATAAGGTTTTCCAAGGAGCTAAAGTACAAGTCTATAGCTATTAATGATGTGGATGAAAAGGCAGTAAAGTCAATAAAAAATAGTTTAAAGCTCAATAAAATCAATAATTTTGCAACAATGAATAAACCATTAAAAAAACTCAATAATACTATAAAAAATAATAATAAAATAAGTATCCATAATGAAGATGCCAATTTATTCCTACTAAATTCCAAAGGTTTTGATTATATTGATGTTGACCCATTCGGAACCTCAAATTCTTACCTGGAGGCTGCAATAAAAAGGATATCAAGG
Organism: Candidatus Woesearchaeota archaeon; assembly: GCA_030751755.1. Taxonomy (GTDB): domain Archaea; phylum Nanobdellota; class Nanobdellia; order Woesearchaeales; family GW2011-AR4; genus JACPJP01. The sequence goes on along the minus strand of JASMFO010000056.1, from coordinate 3,517 downwards.
AACGGGATTTTGGCTGTGACAAACACTGATACTGCTGCTTTAACTGGCACCTACCCTAAGGCTTGTGTGAGGAAGTATTGGAGCTCTAACAAGAAAAACTATTTGATGCATGAAACTGGATTAAGGATACTAATAAGAAAAATCCAGTTAATTGGAATGCAGTATGAGAAGGCATTGTTTCCAGTATTTTCATATTTCAAGAATCATTATTTCAGGATTTTCTTTCAATGCATTAAAGGCAAAAGATTATGCAATGAAATTGCTTTGGAGCATGGAATGTTTAATGGTGCAGGGCCATTATGGATGGGTAGTTTATTTGACAGCAGGCTAGTCAATAGGATGTATGCTTCATTATTAAAAAACTACAATGATAAAAATGACAATACTAGAAATTCAATTGAAAATAACACTATAATAAATAAGAAATTAAACAATAGTCAAAATAATAACGAACTATTAAAATTTTTAAAAATTATTAAGGATGAATCTAAAATAAATGCTGTTGGATTCTATGATATTCATGATATCGCCAAAAAAAGAAAATTAAAAATAATAATGAGAAAAGAAGAGCTTATTAAAAAAATAAAGAAAAAAGGTTTTAAAGCTGCCAACACTCATTTTTTAGGTACCGGGATTAGGTCTGATATTCCTTATGATAATTTTTTAACATTACTAAGGGAATAAATTTTTATATTAGATGCTGCAAAGATATTACAAAAAAGAGGCAGGATGAAAAAGAAGGGATTAAGTCTAATAGCAATTTGATATATCTAATTATAGTTGTTCTTATGTTTGTTTTTGGAAAGGGGGTGGAGAAGATATTGAGGCCTTAGAAGAAAGTATTGGCTGTTTAGCTAACCAATAGCCCTTCTTACATCAATGGTTTCTACAGAATTAACGCCGGAAATTGTTTTTATGCTTTCTTCCAAAGAGTCTGTTGAGCCTTTGCTTTCATCCATTACAAAAATTATTTTTAGGGCTTTTAATCCAAAGGCTATTGGTTCCTGCTCTGTTTTAATTTCCTTGGTTTGAGAAAAATCAATGATTTTTGTTTTTGCCTCACCTTCAATATTGCCCAAATCCACTTCCGGGCTTTTCGGCATAATTTTTAATGTTACAACTACCTGAGCCATTTTAATTTTTGGGAAATATATTTTTATTTATAATACTTATGATTAATAAATCATTCTTTCTAATCTTTTTCTTTTACAATCAATAAGTTTAATATGCTCATTAAATATTTTAAATTATTTAGTATTCAAATCACCCCATTAGTGTTTCAACTATCAAATTATGATTTTCTAATTACAAAGAAATCTAGTTGGGCCCTTCAAATTTGCACATTTGACATACATATTTAGCTGCTATTTCCCTGCAATGTATGCATCTTACAATTTCTTGCTTGTTGCAATTAGGACAGTTAAATACAGCAGTACCTCTTGTATTTGCAATGTTTTTCTTGCATGATGAGCATACTAATTTTTCATTTGGCATGGTTTTTAGAATTGGTGTTTTATTTATAAAGGTTATTGTTTGCAAAGTTGTTCTTATTTTTAATAATTAAGTTGTAGAAATAATATTATTGATTTCGTCAGTTGAAAATGCTTTACCCAGAAATTTTTCTATTGTGTAAATATTAGTTCTAGTGTGGTTTGTTATTTTTGATGTTTTGATTTTACTATTGGAAATCAAAGCCATGAATTTTAGAATTTGGTCAGCAAGATGCATATCTACTGGTGCGCGGCTTTCTATCTCTTTGATTATGTTTTGGGCTGCTTCCTTACCGACAATTTCTGCTTTTTTTCCTCTTTCTCCCAGTGAATCTGCACCAAGCCTTATTGGATTTTTAATATCAATTTCATCTTGTTTTAATGAAAAAATGGCCCATAAGGTAATTCCAGAGCCTGTTGACAGCGTTTCATTATATTGTATTTGTATATTTATTGGGCAATTATAATGCTTTAGACCCATCTCAGCTATTTTTGCTTGTCTTTCAGAAACTTGTGCATTCTGCAAATCCGAGGAAGCATGAGAAATGCCTTTTATTTGAATTAAATGACCTTGCTCTGTTAAATTTATTTTTGGTGCATTCTCTTTTAAATTTTTTAAAAAATCATCAAAACAATTAAAATCAGAAATTTTGTATATTGGATTGATTTTTAGCTGTACATTACCGTTCCCTTTGGGATAATAGCCGCGTTTAACCAACTTGCATTCTATATCTGCATATTTTTGTAATTGAGGTAAAAAGACTTCTTTAAAATAGTCTATAGGTGCCGCCCATTTCGAATCCGTGCCGCCAATAATGTTTAATTTTACTGTTTTATTTGCAAACATTGATGGCAATAAAACTGCTTGCAGGAATAAAGGGATAGAGCCAGCAGTTTGTATATCTATGTCTATCGTTTTTCCTTCTATTTTTCCAGGAATGTATTTTAAGGATGTAGAACCTAATTGAGCTCCTTCTGTTTTTGCATTACATAATTTTTCCAGAGCTTTGATACAGAACAAATGCTGATTTTTCAGGCCTGGCTGTGGCCTGTTTTTTCTTATGTTTGCTATCTCAAAGGGCTGCTGGGTAATGGTTGATAAGGCTAGTGCTATTCTTGCTATAGAGCCGCCTGCTTCTCCATATGAACCATCCAATTCAATCATAAAAACAAAGAATTAAGCTTATTATTTAAAAATTGTTAATTAAATGTTTTCTATGTCTGCAAGGATACTGTCTACATCATCTAATTCGGATGCATCAAGAGCATCACCTATATCAACAGCATCAGAAATATCTGTTGCAACCTCATCTACGGAAGCTTCTCCTGTTGTTTCTGTAGGAACTTCAACTGGTGCTTCTGGTGCAGTAGGTGCTGGAGCACAACTTACTACTAAAACCAGTGCCAACATTATTAATGCGATGCATAGTTTTTTATTCATTTTCCTCTTCTTCCCCTACTTCTACTAACTCGTCTTCATCTTCTTCTTCAAAATCAGCTTCTTTGTAAGCTGCTTTTATTTCCATTGTTATCTCTTTTAGAATATCATGTGCTTCTTTTAGACTGTTATGAGCTTCTCTTGCTAAGGATTTTGCCTCTTCTAACAAAGATTTTTTATTCTCATTAGCATCAGTTGCTTTTACTTCCTTGAACTTTTCTTCAGATTGCTTAAGCTTTTCTCTTGCTTCAGCTACTTTTTCACTAAATACAGTTATTTTACCATCAATACCTTCTACTTCAATTCCTTTTTCTTCCATTTCTGCAAGAATTCTATCCAGTTTTTTCTCTAATTGCTCGCTTTTCTTTAATATGATTCTTACTTTTCCATTAACAACATCTCTTGCATGCTGTTCTGCCTTTACCTTAATTCTTTTCCATGCTGCTTTTATTTTTTTGGCTGCTGCCCTTATTTCTTCTTTGGTTGCTGCTGCCTCAACTTCTGCTTTTGCATCATTTATTTCAGAAATTTTTGCATCCAAATCTGCTAGTATAGAATCAGCTTCTTCATCTGTTAAATCTTCAGATTC
>JASMFO010000055.1 GCA_030751755.1 Candidatus Woesearchaeota archaeon | reverse complement strand
TAATTATTTCCACATAACTTTTATATCATCAGTTCTTTCATAGGGCTTAATATCAATACCTTTATGATTTCTTTTGGCAATTTTTCCCATTAAAATTCCCAACCATGCAATATTAACACCATTATCTACAAGAAATTGATTCTCTGGAACAAATAATTTAGCTTTTCTTTCCTTGCACATAATATTGCACATTTCTTGCAGTCTTTTATTGCATGCAACCCCGCCGCCCAATAGTAATTCTTTTTTGCCTGTATGCGCCATTGCTCTTTCTGCTACTTCAACTAGCATGGCAAACACAGTTTCCTGCAGGGAATGGCATAAATCCTCAATCCTGTATTTTTTAGAGTCATACTTTACTTTCAAATTTGTTAATATCCCAGAAAAGCTTACGTCCATGCCTTTTACAACATAAGGCAATTCAACATAATTTTTCCCCTTTAAAGCAAGCTTTTCAATCTTAGGGCCTCCAGGAAAGCCCATGCCAATATACCTTGCAAAAGAGTCAATAAAATTACCTATGCCCTGATCAAGGGTTTCTCCGAAAATCCTATATTTCCCAGATTCATATGCAATTATTTGTGTATTTGCTCCGCTTGCATACAACAATACTGGATCCTTAGATTTTGTCAATAATTTTCCTATTTCAAGATGAGCAACACAATGATTGACTCCAACAACAGGAACATTAATTTTTTTTGAAATATATTTTGCAAATCTTAAACCTACGATCAATGCTGGTGCTATGCCCGGGCCTTGCGAAAAAGAAACTAGATTTATGTCATTTAATTTTATTTTTGCTTTTTCTAATGCATTTTTTAGAACTTTATCTTTAACTTCATCATGATGCACACCAAGTTCATGGGGTATTAAGCCGCCTTTCACTGTTTTGAAAGAGTCTGAAACATTAGCTAAAACTTTACTCCTGTCTGTAATTATGCCTATTCCGAATGTATGTGCTGTTGACTCTATTCCCAGGCATATAGATTCTTTCATATTTTAAGAGTAAAAATGTTGCGTTTTAATATTTAACTATTAAATAGATGAATTAAGAAAAATCTATAAATGAATATTATTCAATTACACTTATGAGTCTTGAAGTTTTAATTGCAAATCCAAGAACTTTCCATACTGATACAGCTAGGCCTTCATTTTTCTTTTTTTTTGTTTTTTACCAAATCATCTATTACTCCAACTTTTTTTCCACTATGCTTAACATCACTTGGTGCAAAATTCATTGTACTTGTAATGTCACACATCCAATCAGGAAGCTCATGTCCGTTTTTTCCTATATCCACCATATAACCACACTGAAGACACCCAATATATTTTCCATACACATCCCTGTCCTCATACATATCTCCCTTATCTCTTGGGCAAGATTTTAAATAAAGAGTCATATTTATCCCACAATTAGTTTCTTTGCAAAATATATTTATAAACTTTACTAAATAATCACTTGATTATTTGAGGGGACAAAAAGGGTAAACGCCGAGACTGGGAATTTCATCAGCTTTTTTGATTTTGCGAAGCAAAATCCCAGGTGAACGACCGAAGAGAAGTTCACCGCATTTTCCCAGGTTTTTTGCGTAAGCAAAAAAGCTGTTTTGAACCCAGATACCCCGAAGGGTCAGCCTTGCTTGCACATTCCAGTCGTTCCAGGGCTGTGCAATACCAGGTTATGCGATCTCGGCATAGTAAGCAATAGATTTCTAGCCCATTTATAAATATTTAGAATAATAATTATATTTTCAATTCCTTCTTCCAATATACGCAAACACTTTCTGTTTTCTTATTAGCGATTCCAACATAATTCTCAGGATTATTAATAATTTTTAATTGCTCTTTATTGAATTTTTTTAAATATTGTTTTAATGATTTTTCTTTTTTAATAATCTCCTGCAATGGTTTTTTTGTTGATTGGGCTTTTAATGTCAACTGCTTGACGGCTTCATGAGCGTCAGGATGATTATATGCCGCTAACAATATATACAATGGCTCAGCAACAATTAATCCTTTATTCATATCAAAATTTTTCTTTAAATTTTTTTCATCGACATTTAAAGATTTCATTGTCCTGTTTAATCTTTTTACAGAGATATAAAATGCAGCTAAAATTTCCGGAATAAACCTGGAAGATGCACTATTAGTCAAATCCCTTTGATGCTCTGAAATCTGGTCTGAATACAGTGTTATTATCCTGGGCATGAACTCTTTCCACAAGCTTTTGACATTCTCAAAATTTATTGGATTTCTTTTTTGTGGCATTGTTGAACTTCCAACCTGTTTTGATGTAAAAATTTCCCCGACTTCTGCTATTTCTGAACGCTGCAAGTTGCGCATATCATCAGATAAGTTTGCTAAAACACCAAAACTTTCAACAACAGCATTTACATAATCCACCATAAACTCTGCTTCCGGAATTTGTGTAGATATAGGAGAGGGTTTTAGGTTCAATTCTTGCAAAACTTGTTTTTCAAATTCTTCTGGGTTTCTGAAAAATAATGATGATGCATTATAGCTTCCAACAGCGCCTGCTATTTTCCCGCGTAAATTATTTCCTGATTTTCTTATTTTTAGAATAGAATTACCAAATCTGGAAACATACTGCGCAAGGGCAAAGCCAAATGTTATCGGGACTGCATGCTGACCGTGAGTACGCCCAACCTGCAAAGTATTTCTTTCTCTCAAAGCCAGATCTATCAATGTTTTTTCAAAATCAATTAATGCCGGAATTAGAATGCTATTAGTAAATTCCTTGCACCTTAAAGCGTCAGCAGTTGATATTATATCATGACTAGTAGCAGTAAAATGAATGAATGGTTTTGCTTCATCACTTACCCTGTTTCTTATGCAGTTTACCAAAGCCCTAACATTATGCTTTAATTTGTCTTCTTCAACATAAACCTCTTCTGCACTTATTTTTTTGGATGCTTTTTCAACCTCATCAGCAACCTTTTTGCTACATATGCCTTTTTTTGCAAGTATGTTAGTTAAAGCAGCCTCTACTTTAGCCATATGCCTAATCATTGCATTCTCGCTTAAGTAAGGCTGCAGTTTCTGGAATATTCTTTCATTCCTGCCATAATACCTAAAATCCAATGGGCTGATTGTGTCAAAAATATTCATCTTTGGCTCAAAAGAAACATCAACATTATTTGCATTTAATAAATCAATAATGTTTTTTAACAATGTACTTTCTTTATTTAAACTAATAACTATCTTATTTTTTTCTTTATTTTCTTTTATCAGATTATGTTTCTTGAATAATTGGATTGTAGAATGAACCTTTGCAGGAGAAATATCCAGTTTGCCGGCAATATCCCTAATATGTAAGCTCTCTTTTGACAAAAGCCTTAAAACTTCTATGTTCTTTTTTGTGAATATCTCAGTAAGCTCCATACTACATAGAAAATGTTCATTATTTATAAACTTTTTGGTGTTTTAGTGTATATATTGTTTGTTTTTAAATAACATTAATCCTGCTTTCAAATTAATTTCAATAATCTGATAAATTTATTATGTAGTATCCTGTTGCTTCCAACAATATTTCTGTCTTCAATAGCCCATTTTTTGTTATGGGTGTTGGTTATCTTGCCGCCAGCCTCCTCAACTACCAGTTTGGCAGCTGCAACATCCCATGAATTTAAATTCAAAGTAAAATACAGATCAAACCTTTTATCCGCAATGTAGCATAGATTAAGGGCTGCGGAGCCTGAGTTCCTCAAGGCCCTGAAGGTTCCATAATTTCTGCTCAATATAGACAGGGATTTTTTGGATAGGCCGATATCGCTCGGGAGGCTAAATCCAAGCACGCATTCCTTAAATTTCTTTTTTGTGGAAACTTTAAGCCTCTTATTGTTGAGATAAGA
>JASMFO010000054.1 GCA_030751755.1 Candidatus Woesearchaeota archaeon | reverse complement strand
GACAAAAAAGTCAATGTAATGGTAGAACAAACCAAAAAATTTGCTGAAGGAAAAGAAGAAACAGCAGCAGATATTATAGAAGATGTCAAGAAGGAAGAAGTACAAGAAAAAAAAGAAGAACATAAACAGGAAAAAACAGTTCCAAGCGCTCATGATTTACAAAAAAAGAAAGAAGAAAAACAAGAAGAAACAAAACCGCAAGATAAACAACAAAAAGAAGTTGAGGATTTGACAAAAGAGCTTTTGAAAAAAGGTACATTGAGGAAAAAATAAGCAATAAGATAATAACAATATAAAAAATAATTATTGAGAATTAAAAATAAAAATTTAATGGAGGAAGGTAAAATGGAATATGTGTATACGGCAATGCTGCTGCACAAAGCAGGACAAAAAGTAGATGAGGGTAATGTAAAAAAAGTGCTGGAAGCTGCTAGCGTTAAGGTAGATGAAGCGCGCGTTAAAGCACTAGTTGCTGCTCTGGAAGGAGTAAACATTGATGAAACAATAGAAAAAGCTGCAGTGCCAGTCGCTGCTACATCAGCCGCACCAGCTGCAGAAGCTGCATCGGGTGAAGCAAAAAAAGCAGAGGACCCAAAGAAGAAAGCAACAGAAGAGAAGAAGTCTGAGGAGCAGGCAGCTGCTGGGCTAGGTTCGCTATTCGGGTAAATATTTTATTTTTTATTTATTTAATTATTGGAAGGTTATAATGTACTTTTAACAATATTTTTATACTTCTTATTCCCATGGAATTAAAAAATGGATTCAGGCAATGAAGTTAAAAAACAAACAAAAAAAGAATTATTCATAAGTTTTGAGAAGTTAAGGAAAGAGATTAATTCTTCAAGAAATGAGTTGAACAGGATTAACGACCAAAAGGAGTCTTGGTTTAGGAAGAAAGCGGACTTGTCCGATACTACAAGAAAAAAGATTGCACAGATAAAAGAGAATAAGAAAAAAAGGGACAGCTTGACAAAGAATGTAAAAGAGCTAAAAGAAAAAAGAAATAAGCTTGCTGGAGAAACAGGGAAAAAGATTTCTGAACTTAAAAAATTAAAAAGTGGACTGAAAAACCTGGAGAAAACCTCAAAAATTAGAGACCCTCTAAGGATAAAAAGGGATATGGACAAAATAGAGATAAAATTAGAAACAGAAGCAATGTCCTTTGAAAAAGAAAAAGAACTCTCTAAAAAACTTAAACTACTGAAAAAATTATTTGAAGAGGCATCTGTAATTATTAACGTTCTTAATAAAATAAAAAAATTAAATTCGGAAATAGATGCTTCTAAAAAAAATACCAATATGGTGCATAACGAGATTCAAAAGGTTGCTGCAGAAAGCCAAGAGCTGCATGAGGGGGTAATAAAGACCTCAAAAGAAATAGACGAGCTTGAAATAAAAGAAGAAGAAGCATTCAAGAATTTTATAAATCTCAAAAAAAATTTCAATAGCCTAAACACTGGGTTGGAGAAAAATCTAGGTGAAATTGGCGGAGTAATGGAAAAAATCAACAAATTCAAGCTTGAAGAAGACGAAAAAAAGAAGCTGGAAGAAAGTATGCTTATCAAAAGCAAGGAACAGGAAATAGAAGAAAAAATTAAGACCGGCAAGAAATTAACTACCGATGATTTCCTTGCATTCCAGGAAATTATTAAGGATAAACAGTAATAATCATCACAATATGGCTCTTATTCTAGTACCAAAATTAAGTACTAAAAATGGACTAAACATGGACTAAATATGTAATATAAATATAGTTAGAAAATTTAAAATAATAATAAAAAATGAGTAATGTAAGAATCAAATTAAGAATTATTTATTGAATGAAGTAAATCCACAACGACCGCATGTTTCTCTGTCTTTATGCTTTGCCAAAAAAACTCCACTACCACATTTAGAGCAGAACGTGTTTTTTCTCTCTGCCTTATTCCCTGATGCCTGATAAAGTTTCCATACCTGCATAGCTTTTTTCTCTTTCTTTTTTTTCTTTGCCATGTTTATTTACTCTTCTCCTTTATTTCTTTCCGCTCCTCTGATTTTTTACCCTCCTGCTTTGCTTCAGCTTTTGGTTTCTCCTCCTGCTTAGCTTCCTGTTTAGGCTCTTCTTTTTCCTGCGGCTGCGGTTTCTCTTCTGCCCCTTCCTGAGTTTCTTTCTTTTCGGTTTTCTTCTTTGTTTCCACTTCTATTTTTTTTAAGGATTCCTCATTTTCATAAACATAAGACAAATTTTTTGCCTTCTTTAACCCAAATTCATTATAAATACCTTTAACTACAATCAATTTTTCATCTTTGCCTAATATATTGCATAATTTACTTTTAGTCTCTTCTCTTGAAGGGGTTGCTTTTTCAAATACCATCTCTGCTTCAACCTTTGTTCTTGACAGCAAAGGCTCTTCTTTCTTATTGATAATTTTTAGCTCCATAGAGAAATCACCTGACTTTTATGGCATATTCTCCCTTTGATGTTATGCCTATTTTTCCTGCAATTATTGATTTGTTTGCATCCAGTATATGTAATCGTCCCTGCCAGTTCAAGGAAAATTGATTGCTTTTGCATACAGGACATACATTCCCTTCAACAAAAAGCTTGCATTTTTTACATACTTTCTTTTTCATTTTTTCTTTTTAGGCTCCTTCTTCTTTGGTTCCTTTTTTACTTCTTTTTTTGCAGGCGTTTCTTCTTGCTCTTCAACCCAGTCCAGCCTTCCAAGCCCCTGCTGCCTCATTGTAAGCCCTAGTTTTGGATTCAAGGGATCCTTAAATGAAACAGCTATTATCCTTGCCCTGCAGATGTCGTTAATCTTTAAGGTTTTTTTGCTCTCTTTTCCAGCCAAAGTTTTTTCCTTGCTGAAACTTACAAAGTCATCCATTGTTTGAGACACATGTATCATGCCATCTATTGGGCCAAGAGTTATGAAAGCCCCAAAATCGACTATATCCCTTATCTTTCCTAAGACAACTTCCTGCAGCTCAGGCTTAAAAGCCAAAATTTCAAATTTGGTCTCATAGTAAGAAGATCCATCACCAGGTATTATGACTCCATCTCCTATATCCTTTACTCCGGCAACATCAATCACTATGCCAAGCTCCTTGGAGATATAACCGTCATATTTCTTTTTTACACTTTTTATAACTGCATCCTCTGCCTCGAGGTTAAACAGATTGGGAGGTACCCTTATGCGGTCTTTAAGTTCTATTTTATAGTACATTTTTACCTATGGTCATTAATTTTTTATAAAATTTCCGGGATTTGTGCAAATAAATAGCTAAAAAAATAGCATCCTACTTTCCCTTGCACTGGGAAGGACTTTAAGCAAAGCCCTTGTCATTGATAATAGCAAGCACCTTTTTCTGCCTCAAAACAATGACACTTGCACCTTGGTTAATAAGCCTCCTTTTTAAATCTTTGTCTTGTGTAGCAACAATATAATTATCTTTTGCAGCTATATCCCGGATAACATCATCTGTTTTTCTATTGCTTTTTGTTTTTATTATATTTATTTTTTTTATTGCTATAAGCTTTAACGCAATCTTTGCCGCTTCCTTGTTTTTGCCTTTCTGCTCCCCTACAATCTTTTCGAGCTCTTCAATAGTTTTATCCAAAACAAATAGTTTAAAGTCAAAGTTACATACCCTATCGAGTTCTGTAAATATATCTACCCTGAATTGAAAACAGATCATAAGAAAGTTAGTGTCTAATAATATTTTTTTCATTTTCATCATTGTTAATTAGGTTTATACAATTTTCACAATTATTTGTTAATTCATTATTTAATATTCGGTTTTAATATTGTTTATGCATTGAAAATATTTTTAATAATTGGTCAGTTTTGCGTCATTGGATTATTATCTTTTGTTGTCATTGTTTTTATTATTTTTTGGCTTCACAGAAATGCAAAGCATTTCTGGACACAAAAAATCTTCGATTTTTCGTATTTTAGTATTGTACTATCTCCCTAATTATAAACATTTTTATAAATACCCCCAAATCAAATGACATTATGAAAGGTTTTTTAATAACACATAAAGGCATGGAAGATATTGCAGCTTTAGAAGTGAAAGAACTAATAAGCAAAAACTCAAAAATTAACGAGACATGCATCGTTTTCAACATAAAAAATTATGAAGATTTATTCAAATTATGCTATATGTCCCAAAGTGCAGCTGGAGTTTTTTATCTTTTAGCAGAATTCAATTATAAGGATGTATTCAACGACTTTAAAAAAAACATAGGGAGATTAAATTTCAAAGAATGGCTAAATAAAAATACTAAATTTAGAGTAAACTGCATAAAAAATCATGAAAGTACCATATCAACTCCGGAAATAGAGAAAAAATTCGGAGAAATAATCATAGACCATCTACAAAAAAAATACAGTTACAAGCAAAAAGTCAATCTTGAAAACCCGGAAATTATAATATCTTTCTATCTGACTAAAAAGAAATGCTACATAGGAATAGATTTTGCCGGCTTTGATTTAAGCAAAAGACAATATAAAATATTCTCACATTCAGCAGATATAAAAGGAACGATAGGATATTTCCTTGTCAGACTATCCGGATTAAACAAAAACGAGGCATTGCTTGACCCATTTTCCGCTTCCGGAACAATACCAATAGAGGCTGCTTTATTTGCTTCCAATTTCCCAGTCAACTTTTTCAACAAAGAAAAATTCATTTTTTTAAAATTAGATAAATTCAAAGATTATGATTTCAATAAGTTATTTAAAAAATTAGATAAGGGGATATCTCCATCTAAACTAAAAATATATGACCTTGATTCTTCAATGAAATACATCAATTATGCAAAGAAAAACAGCAAGATAGCAGGCATCGACAAAAGAATAAATTTCAGCAGGATGGACATAGAATGGCTGGACACAAAATTTGATAAGGGCAAGGTAGATAAGATAGTTACAAAAATTCCTTTATTGCAGAAAAAAGAAACTGATATCTATAATGAATTCTTTTATCAGGCAGAATTTATATTAAACGATAAAGGAAAAATCATATTAATTGGAAATAAAGAACTAATGAAAAAATATTCAGCTAAATATAAATTTAGGATTTCTAATGAACAAAGTGTTTTTAGCGGAAAAAGGCAATATGAGCTTTTTGTATTAAGCAAACAAAAATAAAAAAGTATATAAATTCAATGTATTGGGAATAACTTTAAGATGGTGGAAATAAGAAAGACCAGTTCTTTTGAGAAGATGCTTCTTATAGTGGGTCTGCTTGTTCTTATCATAGGCTATATGCTGATAAGCAAGACTTATACTGTGGAAGGGGGCCAATTAAGCTGGGACTTTCTCCAGGCAACTTTCTTGTGGTTGTTGATTGTTATATTTATAATAGTCCTGGCAATAGGTGAGGATATTAAAGAAGGTATTCTTATTGAGCAGCTTAATGAATTAAAATCCATTAAAAAAAGCTTGCTTAAAGGAAAGAAAAAAGGTTAAATTTATAAACAAAAACTTCTTACTTTAAAGTGTAGGGTCAGTACTTAGCTGACGGTGTGGTTATAGCAATATAATGACGCTGAGGAAAGTCCACCCACTATGGTTTTTGCCATATAGGCACTTGCGAAAGCAAGATCCAGAGATGGATGGCAACCACTCAGAAACGAAACCGCTGTAAAATAGTATGATGCTTGCGAAGTTTTTGGTGACAAAAACGAGTACCAGCTGACGTTTTTTACGGAAAGGATGAAACGGTGAGTCCTGTCTGGTGCAAGTCAGTGGATGCTGAATTTTGCAAGAAATTCATAGCGTTCCAGTACGCTTAGTTAAATGCTAAGACAGATCATAGCAATTATGTTGCTTACGGTCTGACAGAAGGTGGCTTATTCTGGCCCTACTTTTTATTAAACTAAAATGCCGCAAGACAACAAAATCGCAATGCCCTCTGGGATGGGCGGATTAATGAGGTACTTTGACGAGTACAAAAGCAGGATAAGAATAAAGCCGGGGCATATCATAATAATGGTTGTAATTGTTATGGCAATAATGATATTTCTTTACTCTTATGGAAACACCCTTCTAGGGATATAAAATGAAGCAGAAAGCAACATACAATTTTGACTCGTTTTCCTGTCATTTGTTGCGGGGTAAAAAATGATACCAGGAATGAATCCAAAGGACGTACAGCGCGCAATGAAAAAGCTGGGCATTAAGCAGGAAGAGATAGATGCAAGTGAAGTGATAATAAAAACAAATGATAAGGAAATTATAATCCAAAACCCTCAGGTAAGCAAAGTTAACATGATGGGACAGGATACTTATCAGGTTGTTGGCGAGGCTGAGGAACGTGCAGTATCTTCTGAACCGGAAATAAATGAGGATGATGTTAAAACAGTTGTGCAGCAGGCAGGTGTTGCAGAAGAAAAGGCAAGGGAAGCTATTGCAAGAAATGGCGGTGATTTGGCAAAAACTATTATGGAATTAAAAGAGCAGCAATAGCCTAGTTTTAATCAGATTTTCAAAAAAATATTTAAACTTCTATGCCTTATTATCCGTTATGGAAAAATTCCAGGAATTAAGGGATGAGGCAAATAAAAAACTGCAACTTGCAGACCATATCCTGACAATGACTTATCCCTTGGTTAAAAATCCACATCTTTTATTGTCTTCTATTGAGAATTTATTCCTTGCATTTTCCTATGGTATGGGCTCTGTGCTTTATTACGACTTATTATTTAAGCGCATAAGCCCCTTTCCAGACAACTTCACATCAAAATTCGAGGTGTTCAAGGATAAGTGCACAAAAAGGTACAATATAAATGAGGAATATATAAAAATAATGAAAGACTTGAGGGATATAATAATTGCGCATAAGAAAAGCCCCATGGAGTTTTCCAGAAATGAGCGCTTTATTATCTGTAATGGGGATTACAGGACTAGGGCAATATCCCATAATGAAGTTAAATCTTATGTGGAGAAAGCAAAATTATTTATAAAAAACATCTCTACTATTGTAAGCAAAGATGAATCAATCTTTAGGTAAAGTATAATGAAAGAAGCTTTATATAATGCTGGACAGGAATTAAAGAGAGTTGACCACTTGTTCTATGTAAGCCTAAAGTACACCCGTACTGCGGATATGATGAGGCACATGATTGAAAGGCTCATAAGCACTTTTTCTTTTGGAATAGATTCCTTGCTTAAATATGCAAAAGAGGAAAAAAAGATTGATGAAATACCCTCTAATCCTATGATGAGATCTAAACTATTGATGGAAACATTTACAGATGAAGAGTTTGCCAGTTACATGAATCTTTATTTAAAGCTAAGGAAGATACTTAAAGCAGATTACAGCAGAAGAGAAGAGTTCAGAAGGCATGTTACAATGACCTGTACACTTGATAAGGGAGAAGTAACAGAGGTCAACATAGATATTTTAAAGGAGTATTATGAAACCGCAAAAAATTTTGTTGATTATGTGGAGAGAATTGTCGAAGGCAAGGAAGAGGATGAATGAAGGATATAAAAAACTATCTTGTTGAAAAAGGATGGAAGAAAAGTGATATAAACAAAACCATAAAAATAATAGAAAAGGCAAAAAAGAACAAACATCCTCAAATAAAATCCCTTGACAAGTTAGTTTACTGGTTTTCTTTGTTAATTACGATAATAGGAAATCTTGTCATTTCAATCTCGTTGATTCCAGTGCTTCTCATATTGAAAGGTCCGCAGCTCTATCTCGTAATAATTATCTTGGGTTTTGCCTTTGGTTTATTGTTTGAATTATTATTGAGAGGTATAGAGAATTTGGAAACCAAGCACCATTTATTCTTAGGCATCATAATCCCAATTATTGCTGTAACGAATTTTATTATTATATCGAAAAATATTAAGACCTTCATAGGACTAGAAAATCCTCAAGATCCAATAATTGTTGGGAGTGTCTATGCAATTGCTTTTATCATTCCTTATATTTCTTACCAGATTTTTTTGAAAGAAAAATACTAAAAAATAATCGCAAAAGATTTATAAGGCAAAAGTCAGTTCTAATGATTATGGCGGTTTTAGTTTAGTGGCAGAATAGGGGACTGTGGATCCTCTGGCGCGAGTTCGATTCTCGCAAGCCGCCCCATTTTGATATAATCAAAATATTTTATCTATTTTGTATTGTATATTTCCCGGTAATATTCAAATCAATAACTTTATAAATTCTAAAAATTAAGCAAATTACCGATGAAATCAGGCTATAAAGTTGCGGATGCGATGACAATAAATCCTATCTCTATAAATCCGGATATGACTTTGCTTGAATGTGCAAAAATAATGTCAGAAAAGCATGTCGGTACTGTCGTTGTTAAAGATTGGAACTCTCTGGGAATTTTAACAGAGCAGGACATTGTAAGAAAAGCCGTAGCTAATGGTGTAGATGTTAATGAAAGAGTTAAGGATTTTACTGAAAAAAATTTGATTATTATAGCTCCAGATGCAGATGTCTATGATGCGCTTATAAAAATGAGGGACAACAATATAAGACATTTGCCTGTTGTTGAAAACAATGAAATGGTTGGCCTGCTCACAATAAAAGATATCCTAAAAATAGAGCCAGAACTTTTTGAGTTAATTGTTGAAAAATTTGAATTAAGGGAAGAAAGCAGAAAGCCAATAAACCGCATAATACCAACAGAAGGCATTTGCCAGGTATGTGGGGAATATTCTGAAAAGGTAGAAGAGACAAATGGAGTTGTTCTTTGCGGGAACTGCGCCAAACAGGAAATAGAATTATAGTCTAACAAGGTTTTTCGCAATTGGTGCGAAGCCTAATTCGTGCTTGTGCGAGGCCTTAGCATTCTTCTCAACTTCGCATCGTGAATTGCAAGCGAGCAAGGCGGGCTTGTCCGTTCCACGATGCTCAGGTCATAGAACACAATCCTGCGGAGCTAGATTCTTTGGCAATTTACGCACAAGCACCGACTTTCACACCAACCTTGGTTTTTCCGCAACATTTAAATATACTCTATCCAAGTTTTTTCTTATGCCAGACCCATTGCCATTTACGCTTGAAGAAGCTCCCATGAATACTACCTACATACAGTATAAGGGGGTATGGGACATGCAGGATTTATACGAATTTGTAGCTTCTTTTCTCAGCAAGAATAAATTCAAATTCTATGAAATGCGCTATATACAAAAACGCCCTGGACCTTTTGGACCTGAAACATATTATGTATGGGAAGCTACAAGGAATGTAGAAGAATATTATAAGTTTGTAATAAATCTCTTTTTGCATACCTTTGACACCCAAGATGTAGAGGTTGTTATGAAAGATGGCAGCAAAAGGACATTCACAAAAGGAAGATTGTGGATACAATTTAGGGGAAAAGTAGAAATGGATTATGACAAGCGCTGGGAAGAAAACGCTTTCTATGCCCATTTAAGGAATTTTTACCACAAGTATGTCATATGGAAAAAAATAGAGGGTATATGGTGGGACTCTATGTATTATAAAGTTTTTTTAAAGCTGCATTCGTTAGTTAAGGAAAGGTTGAAGATGGAGTCAGAAGGCTACGAGCACAGGGCTTTTGCTGGTGTAAGATAAGATGTCAGAGCTAAGATTAATTGTGGACCATTTAAGGCTCAATTATACTGGCCCATTTGATGCCAATGCTCTATTTAAGCATATAAATGCCTTTCTTTTCGAGAGGGGATGGGACAGTGATATTGAGAAGGAATTTGAACAGAATGTTAAGACTGGAAAGCAAATAGAAGTGCAGATAAAGTGCTGGAAAAGAATAAGCGATTATGTAAGACTCTGGCCCAAGATAAGAATCTTGGTTTCTGACTATAACAAGGTTGATGCAATAGTCGATAAAAAAAAAGTCAAGGTTGGAAATGGGCGCGTAGTAATCTATATTGATGCCTATCTTGAACTGGACGAATCACAAAGGTGGGAAGGCTTGCCTTTTTTCCAGTTTTTAAGAACGATTTACAACAATTTTATTTATAAGGTGTATACAGAAAGGTTTGAGCAAAGACTAAGCTATGATATGCATCATCTGTACAATACAATAGAGCAGTTCTTTAACGTATACAGGAGTTATAAGGTTGTATCAAAGGCGCCGCCGTTTTCAGCAGTTTAAAAATGGTAGAAAAAAAACAAATAGTATTTGACTTAAGGTTAAGTTACAACGGACCCTTGTCAATAGAAGAGTTCTATAAGGAAGTGGAGAAATGGATGGAAGAGAAAGGACTGCAAAAGGACATAAAAAGAAAATCAGAGGATGTAGTGTCTAAAGGCAAAAAAATAGAATGGATTATTGAGGCCTGGAAAAATCCTGTCAGGGCTGTTAAGCATGTAGTCAGGTTACGCGCTATGTTTAACAATGTCAAAGAAATTAAGCTCAAAAGAAAAGGTCATACAGTGAAGATAAACCAGGCAGATGCTCTGCTGGTTATAGATGGTTTTCTGGAAACAAGCATGACAAGCAGATGGACCCAAAAACCTTTATACTCTTTTTTCAGAACCCTTTACGATAAATATATATGGCTGATAGGCAGCACAATAACAGAAGCAAACGAAGCCCCTGTTACTGAAGACTGCTATGACCTGCATAAAAGGCTCAAGGCATTTTTCAGCCTGTATAAGATGAAGGTCGGATAATTAATATATTTCTAAAATAGGGATGTGTCAATATAGGGTGGCAGGCAGGCAAAATCACTTAAAATCTTTAATTAAAATGCCTGCATTTTTTGTTGACAAAAAATGCCAATTTTGTCTAAAGTCCGCTCTGGCACAACCTTAATGAAATTATTAGCAACATTTAAATATCGTTTTCTTTTCTTTTCTAATGCCAGGCAAATGCGAGGGTAATCATTAAGTTCTCTTGATGAGCCTCAGAGCGAAGCCTGGTCAAACGCGCAGGTGCTAGTAATAGCTGCGAAACTTAAGACCAGAGTTGTCCATAATGGAGCACTTCTCTGTAAGGAAGATATCCTGTTCCTTAGTGGATCCGGGGGTTCGAATCCCCTCCCTCGCATTTTTTATTTATGCCTCTGTAGCATAGTAGTTATTGCGTTGCCTTGGTAACATCAAGTTTACTTGAAGGATTAGAACGAGCAGAGCGAAGTTCAAATAGGCAAAGGTCGGGAGTGCAATTCTCCCCAGAGGCTTTGATTATAAAGGTACAATCTTTAATCAGGCAATTATTTAGCAATATTTTTAAATACACTCTTAACTTAGTTGACTTTATCGGGCCCGTAGTCTAGTGGCTATGACGTCGCCTCGACAAACAGTGGACTAAGATTGCTGCTTGAACTGGCGGAACCAATATGGGAATATTGGCGCTATGATCAAGGGTTCGAATCCCTTCGGGCCCATTTAACAACTTAAAA